>CAYWTE010000093.1:0-5399 GCA_964461145.1 uncultured Lactobacillales bacterium
CATAATAAATCGGTAGCGGCAAAATATTATAAAGCGTTTTTGAGCCGATTTGTTTCAAATGAACTTTAGGGCTTAATTCTTTAATTAAGATATTGTTTTTTTCTATATAACCAAAGCAGATTATTTCAACACTTAAATTCCTTGATATAAATTCGTTAGCAAAATTAATAACGTTCCTTTCTACTCCGCCGGCTATATTAAAATTATCGTGCAAAAACCTTATTTTCATTTTAAAATTTCCCGTTTTTAATTAAATAAAGTCCAAAAATACCTAAAAACAACTGAGGAATTCCACCAAAAATTCCAAAAATAAGCAAGGTGTTATAAACATTTATATGAAAAATAAAACTTAAATAAATTGAAAGATAAATAATAATAATGTTTATTAAATTAAAGAAAAATAATAGTTTTAACTTTTCTAATTTCATATAAATTGTGTATAGCGATGTTCCTATAAATTGAAATCCAAACCAGATTGATATCGGGAAAAGATATAAGCTTAAATCTTGCCATTTTTCTCCGAATATAAAGGTAATTATTGATGAAGGCGTCAAATAAGCTCCTAAAATAAAACATAAAGAAATGGCGCTAATTAAAATTAAAGCTTTTTTATACATAAAAAAAAGGGCTTGCCTGTCTTCGGTTATAGATATTTTTTGATAATAAACCCCCGAAAATGATTGTGAAATTAGAGCCAACGGAACAAAAATTAATGTTGATGCAAAAGCAATAATTCCGGTTATTTCAGGGCCATAAAATTTGAGAAATAAAATAATATGTAAATTAGCGGCAAAAACACTAATAACGCTGCTTGGAACGTTATAAAGAGGAAAATTTTTATATTTGCAGCCCAGTTCTTTTATTTCAGAAATGCTAATATTTATAAGGGATTGTTTGGTTCTTAAAAAATTATAAAATAAAAAGGCAAAAAGAATAATAATCCCAATAGTTTGCCCTAAAATTAATCCTAAAGAGCCTAACGCTAATAATCCGAAGAAAATTTTGCTTGCAGTTGAAAAAAAAGCTCCTAATATTTTTGAGGAGGCAAGAATTTTGTATTTTTTTTCTCGATTAAATAAAAAATATAAAGATACAAATAAGGAATTAAAAAAAATCGCAATTAATGAAAGACTAAAATAAGGCTCTAAAATCGTTATGTCAAAAAATGCAAAAAAAGAGTCTTTGCCGATTAAAAAGACTAAAAAAATAAAAAATAAAATGAGAAAAGTATTAGAAAGTACGGAAATAAATATTAAATTTAAGGCGTTTTTTGTGCTTTTTGAAAGCATAGAAGCACTGTCATAGCCAAGCCCCATAAAAACTGCCGATATTGATAAAATGGTGGTAAATAAAGCTAAAATAGCAAAATCTTTTGGGTCATATAATCTGGTTATAATCGGACTGGCAAAAAACGGAATCAACGCACTTATCCCTGAGGCGGTCATTAGCGTTAAGACATTCCTGAAGAATTCAGATTTATATAATGTTTCTTTTAATTTTTTTATCATTTTTCTTCTTGAGAATAATGCAGCATAAGCAAATATATGCCGCCGCTAAGCCATAATCCTGACAAAAACCAAGTTTGCCAAATACCATAACTTATATGCATAATTAAATATGCATTTGAAATAATGTTAAAACCTATGGCTTGATTTATCTTATCTTTTATTTTTAAGATATCTTTTGTTAACCCGAAAATAATTAAGTTAAATAATAAAATGCCGATTAATCCTAATTCTAAATAAAGCTGAAGGGAGGAATTATGCGGGTGAAGCGGTAATAAAGGCAAAGGGTTATTAAAAAATTTACTTGTTCTAGGCGAGGTTTCTTCCCCAATTTTGCGAGAAGTATCCATTCCATAACCCAAAGGTAACTTTTCTATTGCTTTATTTGAGGTAAACTCCCAGATAATAACTCGGTGTGCCCAGCTTGGAATTTTTTGAACTTGTTCTTTATAAGGTTCTAAAGTATGCTGATTAAACAAATAAGCAGAGATAAAAACCGAGCTTAATGAATAAATTATCATTAAAGAGCTGGCAAAAATTATGAATTTGCGACCGAAATAATAACTTAAAGCAAAAACTAAAATTCCGAAAATAAAAGCTAGTTTTAAAGCCGCCATATGAAGAGAGAATATTATTAATCCTAAAATGCTTAAAAATAGTACCGGATAAATAAATTTGCCGGTTCTTTTATAAATAAACCAGCAAACCGGCAATGTGAATAAAATATAAACTGCTAAGCCTCTTGCCATTTTAATAAAAAGGTTTATCTCTGGGTGTCCGGGGCGAAAAATACTTGCAATTATACCGCCAAAAAGTAAGTCAATTATGCAAAAAACAAGCATTAATCCTGAAGAAATTAAAATAATATTAATTAACTTATCCATTTCTTTTTTGCTTAAATAACTAATAATAAATATGAACAAAAAGCCTAAAAGCATTATTCCCGATACTTCTAAACTCATCGTAAAACCTTTTAGCGGATTGTATCCCCATATAATACTGATAAAGCTAAAAGTTAGTAATAAAAGCAGTCCCTTACCCCATAATTTTCCATAAATTTTATCTTTAAAAAATGAAAATAAAGCTTCTTTTTTATAAAAGCTCAAGCAGGAAAGGGCTAAAATTAAAACCGTAAAGTTGTTGGTGTAAGGAATTACAATGCATAAAAAAATAAAAGCTAAATATAAAAAAAATTTATTCATAAACATATGAGCTCCTTATTATTTGCAAAGTTTATTCGTTAGTTGTAATAGTTTATTGATATTTGTGCAAGGATTTTTAAGAAAAATCTTGATTTTTTGTTTTTGATGCGATAATTTGCTCTTGAAAATGAAATGCGAAAAAAAATGGGGAATGTAGTTGAATAATTCCGGAATTAATTTCGAAGCCGCTGGCTTAGAAGTAAAATTTGCGTCAACGCAAAAAGAAATAAATCAGGCTCAAAATCTAAGATATAAAGTATTTTTTGAAGAAATGGGCGCTAAGCCTTCAGAAAAAGTTGCTAAAGAACGGCGTGATTTTGATGAATTTGATGAATTTTGTGACCACCTTCTAGTTATTGATAAATCCGTTAATAAAGTTATCGGTACTTACCGAATGATGGATAATCAAAAAGCCTTAGAAGCCGAAAGGTTTTATACTGAAGCTGAATTTGATATCTCAAAATTAAAAAATACAGGGAAAAAAATTTTAGAATTAGGCAGATCTTGTGTTCATAAAGATTATCGCAGCAGAATCGTTTTGAAAATTTTATGGGACGGTATTGCAAACTGTATGATTGCAAATAATATCGATTATTTAATCGGCTGTGCTTCTATTCACGGGCTTGATTTGAAAGAACACGAACAGCTTTTATCTTATCTTTATCATAATCATTTAGCTTTAGAAGAAATATGCCCTAAAGCGATTAATTCTCGAGCCGAAATGAATATTATTCCTAAAGATAAACTTTTAGATGCAAAAGAAATTATAAAAATTATGCCGCCACTCATTAAAGGATATTTGCGGGTTGGCTGTATGATAGGCGATGGAGCTTTTGTTGATTATGATTTTAATTCTGTCGATGTTGCTATAATTTTAGATGCAAAATTGATTAGTTCGGCAGCGCAACAGATTATTAGTAAGGCACTGAAAAAAGATGAATAGCTATAAAAAAAAGCTCAAATTGAACTACAAACTTTTAAAAAGAAAAAACGCATATAAAGTATTGATTGCTAGTATTAAGGCGGCTGGCCTGCTCGGTTCAATGATGATTTTTTCAGTATTCTTAATTGTTCCTAAAATAACAGGGGCTGGAATGAAGCATTATGTTAAAGGATACTGTAAATTTTTAGCAAAATTTATTTTTATGGCTAAAGTTAAGGTTGATGGCAAGATTTCCCCCAGAAGGCCTTTGATGATAGTGGCTAATCATTCTTCTTACCTTGATATTGTCGCTATCGGGAAAATTGTTCCGGCCGCTTTCGTTGCTAAATCAGAGGTTAAAAAATGGCCGATTTTAGGGTTTTTAGCCGCTGCGTCAGGCACGCTTTTTATTAATCGAAGCAGGACTAAAGTTAAAGCTCAGACAGAGGAATTAAAAGAAATTATTTTTGAAGAAGCTTCTCCTATTATTGTTTTCCCTGAAGGAACAAGCAATAACGGTAGTGAAGTTAAGCCTTTTAAAACAGCGATGTTCTCTATGGTTGAAGAACAAATGGGTAAAGTTATGAGTGAAGATGCAAAAAAGCACATAATTATTCAGCCTTTAACTATAGCTTATACTTCTGCAAATGGGAAAAAAATAAAATCACAAGAAATTCGTGATAAATATGCTTGGTATTTGCATCCTGTTTTAGGAGATATGGAACTTTTGCCTCATATTTGGGAGGTTCTTAAACGAGGAGAATTTGAAGTGAAAATAACTCTTCACGAGCCTTTAGAAACTGCTAATTTTTCTGACCGCAAAGAGCTCGCTAAAAATTGCGAAGAAATTATTGCAAAAGAGCTTAAGAGCCTCATTTCTTATTAAGAATTTTCTTTTTTAGACTTTAGCTGGCCGCAAGCAGCTAAAATGTCTCTGCCTCTTGAGATTCTAATTGGTGCAGCAAAGCCTGCCGTTTCTAAAATTTCGGAAAATTCAAACGTGTTTGCTTTGTTTGTTCCTTCAAAGCCGCAGTCTTCCCAAGGATTAAAAGGAATTAAATTAAATTTTGCGCCAAGGTCAAATTCTTTTATTAACTTTATCAGTTCTCTTGCGTGTTCCGGTTTGTCATTAACTCCTTTGAGCATTAGATATTCAAAAGTTATGTAATTTCTGCCTAAATTCTTTTGATATTCTTTACACGCACTCAAAATTTGCCGGATTGGATATTTTTTATTTATCGGCATTAGTTTTTCTCTCAACTCATCGTTTGGAGCGTGAAGGCTAACTGCTAGTTTTACACCTAAATCTTTCGCAACCTTATCAATAAAAGGAACAATGCCCGCAGTTGAAAGGGTTATCCTTCTTTTTGATAAAGCAATGCCGTCTCCATCCATAATTATTTTTAATGCTTTCGATACGTTATCGTAATTATCAAGCGGTTCCCCCATTCCCATTACAACAATATTAGAAAGCATTCGAAGTGTTCCGTTTGAAGGGCTGGGCCATTCTTTCATTTCATCACGAGCAATTATAAATTGTGAAATTATTTCGGAGGCTGTCATATTTCGCTCAAATTTTCCGCTTCCTGTTCGGCAAAATTTGCAGCCTAATTTGCAACCGATTTGGCTTGAAATACATACTGCCCCTCTGTCTTCCTCAGGGATATAAACACATTCGGCGCTTTTGCCGTCTTTAAATTCTAAAAGCCATTTACGTGTGTCATCAATTGAGATTTGTGAATCTTTTATATTTGGGCGGAAAATGGTGAA
>CAYWTE010000094.1:0-5399 GCA_964461145.1 uncultured Lactobacillales bacterium
ATGGTTTAAAGATTATTACGGTTATAAATAATCCTTGAAAATGACTAAGCAGATACCCTTAGAACTAAATTTAGGAAGGTTTAACTGAAACCAATATCATCATCATCTGCCGCCCCTCCATTTTAGGCTCAACTTCAGCTTTTGCGATATCTTCTGTTTCTGCTTTAAGACGGTTTAAAACTTCCATTGCCATTTCAGGATTAGCGAGCTCTCTACCTCTAAAACGCATAGTAATTTTAACTTTATCGCCTTCGCTTAAGAATTTTCTGGCAGCTTTAAGCTTAACTTCGAAATCGTGCTCTTCAATAGCCGGCCTAAATTTAAGCTCTTTAATGCTAATAATTTTTTGTTTCTTTTTAGCAATTTCAGCATCAAGTTGTTTGTTGATTACAACAGTTTGAACGACTTGTATAATGAAGCTCATATTTATATTTACCAAGATCCATAATCTTACAAACTGGCGGCTCGGCATTTGGAGAAATTTCTATTAAATCGAGAGCATCATCAAGAGCCATATTTAAGGCATCTCTAATTTGCACCACTCCGACATTTTCGCCATTTTTATTAATTAACCTTACTTGTTTAGCAGTAATTTGCTCATTTGCACAGATTCCATCTGAGGTTTCCGGTGCTGATTTAAAGTCTTTAGCTATTATATTTTCTCCATTTTTAAGTTAACTTAAAGCAATATACCTTTATTTCTAAAAAAATCAAGGCTCAATTACTTCTTCTTTAATATTTTTTAAGGCGTCTGGCAAAGACAATATTTTTTGCTCATTAGAACCCAGAGTTCTTATTGCAACGGAATTATTTTCCATTTCACGGTTACCGACAACTAGCATAAAAGGGATTTTAGCCATTGAATGCTCTCTAATTTTATAATTAATTTTTTCATTACGCAAGTCTACCTGAGCTCTAACGCCTGTCTTTTTAAAGGCTTCTTGAACTTTTAAGGCATAATCATCTTGCTCTGAAGTAATCGGCGCAACCATAACCTGAACCGGCATAAGCCATAACGGCAATTTTCCGGCATAATGCTCGATTAAAATTCCCATAAATCTCTCGATAGAACCAAAGAGAGCTCTATGCAGCATAACCGGACGATGCTTTTCCCCATCATCACCGATATAAGAAATATCGAATCTTTCCGGCAGGTTCATATCAACTTGAATAGTTCCGCACTGCCATTTTCTTCCTATTGCATCTTTAAGCACGAATTCAACTTTAGGGCCGTAAAAAGCTCCCTCGCCTTCATTAATTTTATAATTATACCCGTTTTTCTCCAAAGCTTTTTGCAAAGATTTTTCGCATAAATCCCAAATTTCATCAGACCCGATTCGCTCTAGCGGACGTGTTGAAAGCAGAATTTCAATATCATCAAAACCGAAAACTTTATAAATATCGAGAATAAGTTTAAGAGTAGTAATTGTCTCTGCTTCCATTTGCTCCGGCGTACAATAAATATGGGCATCATCTTGAGTAAATTCCCTAACCCTCATTAACCCCATCAACGCTCCTGATGCTTCATATCTGTGCACTTTACCGAATTCTGCCACTCTCATCGGCAAATCTCGGTAAGAATGCATCGTATTTTTATATAACAGCACCCCGCCCGGACAATTCATCGGCTTAATACAGAACACTTTTTCGTCTTCTGTTTTGCCTGAATAATTATGAGCCCCGTATTTTTGCCAATGTCCTGAAGTTTCCCATAAAGACCTATCCATAACTGCAGGAGTGCTAACCTCGATATACCCATTAGCTTCTTGACGTTTTCTAATATATTCAATCATTTTGCGATAAATAATAAAGCCGTTATGGTGCCAAAAAACAGCCCCCGGCGCATAATCATATTCAAAATGGAACAAGTCCATTTCTTTGCCGATTTTGCGATGGTCACGTTTTTCAGCCTCTTCTAAGAACTCAAGATATTTTTTAAGCTCCTCTTTAGTTTCAAAACAAAGACCGTAAATTCTTTGTAACATCTTGTTTTTAGAATCGCCTCTCCAGTAAGCGCCAGCTATTTTATTAAGCTTAAAAGCCTTTGAAATTTCCTTTGTAGAAGCTAAATGAGGGCCTCTACATAAATCAACAAAATTCCCTTGCTGATAAATTGTAACTTCATCATCGGGCAAATCTTTAATCAATTCTACTTTATAAATTTCCTCTTGTTTTTCAAAAAAATTTAAAGCCTTTTGTTTTGCCCAAACCTCTTTAACGATAGGAATATTTTTATTAATAAGCTCGTTCATTTTTTCTTCAATTTTGATTAAATCTTCAGGGGTAAAAATATGCTCACTATCAAAATCATAATAAAATCCGTTTTCTATGGCCGGCCCGATAGCAACTTTAGTGGTTGGGAAAAGCTCTCTTACAGCTTGAGCCATTAAGTGTGAACAAGAATGTCTTATAATATTTATTTTATCTTCATTCATTTTACTTTTCCTTCCCTTTCATTTTTTATAAGTTACACCAATTAATCCAGCAGTTCCAAATACGTATCAAGCGTTTTTGCACACATTTTTTCCACTGTGAAATTCTTTTTAACATTTTGAATAGCATTTTCTGACATTTCCTGAAGCTGTTCAAAAGAAAGATTTAAAATTTTATCAATAACTTGCGCAAAGCTTGAAGGATTACCAGCTTCAGCAAGAAAGCCTGTTTTACCCTCAATAATAGTTTCCAAAGCCCCGCCGATATTAGAAGCAAGAACGATTTTCCCCATAGCTTGAGCTTCAATAGCAGTCCTCCCGAAAGCTTCAGGCTTAATCGCAGGACAAACCACTAAATCAGCCAATTTATAAAGAGCATAAATATCTTCAAGATCATCTATAATTTTAATTTTCCCTTGCAAATCAAACTTAATTATCAATTTTTCTAAAAAATTCTTATATTTCTTTTTATTTCCGACTTTTCCTGCAATATAGCAAACATAATCTTCATATTTAACGTCTTTAAGGGCTTTTATAAGGATTTCGTGACCTTTCCACCTTGTTATTCTAGCAGGCATAAGAATAATTTTTTTTGTTTCATCAATATTAATTTTTCTGGCAATTTCAATAACTCTAGCATTAGGAATTTTTTCAGCAGAGAATTTTTCAATATCAACGCAACGATGAATTACTTTAATTTTATCTTCACTAATTTTATAATTTTTCAAGATTAAATCTTTAATAAAATTAGAAATAGCGATGATTTTTTCACCTTTAACCATAATTTTATTGTATATTTTTTTAAGCCCGAACATACCAAAACTGTAAGTGCCGTGATAAGTTGTAATAAAATGAGCATTGGTTTTTTTAGCCGCAAGATATGCGGAATATGCAGGAGCTCTGGACCTTGCGTGAACAATATTAATTTGATGATTTCTGATAATTTTTGCTATTTTAGCAGCATTAAACAAGATTTTAATAGGATTTTTAGTGTTAAGGGGCAAGTTAAAATGTTTAACGCCCATTTTATCGAGCTCTCTAACCATTTTCCCGCCGGAAGAAGCCACGAAATTAGTAATTTCTTTATTTTTAAGGAAAGAGGCTATTTCTATAGTCCCTCTTTCAACGCCGCCTGTTTCCAAAGCGGGCAAAATTTGTAAGACTTTTATATTTTTGTGTTTTTCATTCATTTTTTTATAAACTGCGATTCTGTAAATTATTTTACAATTTTATGCTATTAATTAAACTAAAGTAAAGCATTATTCTTATAAATTCAACGAATAAAAGAATATAAGAGGCTGCCCTTTTAAAATAACAAAAGAAAGGGAATTATCATTATCCCCTCTCTTTTATTTAAAGAATTTAAATTATTTTAAGGGCAGCCTCTTAAATTAGAAACCGTCTTTTTCGACTCTTTTTCTTTCTAATTTTCTAGCTCTACGTACTGATTCAGCTCTTTCTCTAGCTTTTTTTTCGCAAGGCTTTTCATAATGTCTGCGTAATTTCATTTCTCTAAAAATGCCTTCTCTTTGCATTTTCTTTTTCAACGCCTTTAACGCTTGTTCGACGTTGTTGTCTCTGACTATTACTTCTACTATTTTTCCATCCTCCGGAATTAAAGTTAACCAATAAAATAAAGAGCATATCTTGCCCTATAAAAAACTTGTGGAGGAAGTTTTACCACGTTTTTAAATTTTGTAAAGTAAAATTTTGCAAAAAAAATAAAAATTTATGCAATAATATCAGGAAATTTTCCTTCTTCTATTTGATTAATTTGATCTTTAATGACTAATTTGCGTTTTTTAAGCCTTTGAAGTCTTACTTTATCACTTAAAGGGTCTAAGCTTAATCGGTTTATCACATCGTCTAAATCTTGATGTTCGAGCATTAATTCTTTTAGTTTTAATGCAATAATATTTTCATCACTCATATTCATCTCCTCTTTAAATTGATAAATTTTTTAAAATTATACTCAAAATTTTATCTTTTAGCAATAATTAAGAAGTAAACTATTGCAAAGTTTTTTTAATTTTGAAAAAAGGATTATAAAATATGAGTGATAAAATAAAGAAAATAGGAGTAATGACCAGCGGAGGTGATTGTGCCGGACTAAATGCAGTAATCAGAGCGGTAACCTTAAGAGCCGAATATTACGGCTGGGAAATTTACGGAATATTAAACGGCACGGAAGGATTAACCTCTCGTCCTTTAAAATATAGAAAATTAACGGCAGAAGATTTTAATGGCCCCTGGATGCGAATGAGCGGAACTATTTTAGGCACTATAAACAAAGGAGTTCCGGCAGAAAGCTTGGCAGATTTAACGGAAAAATTTAAAACCGGAGTAAAAGAATTAAGCCTTGATGCCATCGCAGTAATAGGAGGAGACGGTTCTATGCGCATAGTTTCAGAATATTGTAAAGGAGCCGGCATAAATATGGTGGGTATCCCTAAAACCATTGATAATGATACCCCAATAACCGAACACAGCGTTGGTTTTGCAACCGCAAGAGATGTCTGCGTTGAAGCATTAGACCGTTTAGATGCAACAGCACAAAGTCATCACCGTGTAATGATATTAGAAGTAATGGGTCGTGATGCCGGACACATAGCAATGCATTCAGCGATAGCGGGCGGAGCTGACGTTTGCCTTGTTCCTGAAATTCCTTATAGCTTAAAAGGAGTAATAAAAACTCTTCGCAACATAAAAAAGCACGGCCGTCAGCACTCATTAATGGTTGTTGCCGAAGGAGTTAAAACTGAAGATAAAGAAAATATAAAGAATATCAGCAACACTTATGGCGGCATAGGAAGTTATATCAGTTCAAAAATCAAAGAAATAGCGCCGGATTTAGAAACAAGAGTAACGGTTTTAGGCCACGTTCAGCGTGGAGGTACTCCTGCTTCTTATGACCGAATTGCAGCGATGTGCTTAGGAGTAAAAGCAGTTGATGTTTTAGCTGCGGGA
>CAYWTE010000095.1:0-5330 GCA_964461145.1 uncultured Lactobacillales bacterium
CTTCAAAATCATTATTTAAGAATACATTTAAGCAAGATTTAGCTAATTCATCACCAATAACTCTGGCTCCGAAAATAATGACGTTAGCATTATTATGATTCCTAGCCATTTTTGCTTCAAATTCATTATGCACTAAAGCTGCTCTAATATGCTTAAATCGATTCGCAGCAATTGACATACCGATACCTGTTCCGCAAATCAAAATGCCTAAATCTGCTTTATTTCCAAGCAAAGTTGCTGCTAATTTTTGTGCATAATCAGGATAATCAACCTTAATTTCAAAAGAATCAGATCCGAGATTAATAACTTCATAATTATTTTTTTCAAGGAAATCCGTTAAGCTTTGTTTTAAATTATACCCGCCGTGATCATTTGCGATAACTATTTTCATATATATAGCACCCGATTAATATAGTTTCTAAAGTGTGAAAATATATTATATCCACAAAAAAAGCAATAATTTTTTAAAAAAAATCTTGACCGAAGAATTAAGTAAGTATATAAGCAATCTTGCTTTTGGAGAAAAGACCAAAATCGAGGCCGGATGGCAGAGTGGTCATGCAGAGGACTGCAAATCCTTGTACGTCGGTTCGATTCCGGCTCCGGCCTCCATAAAGTATGAATGTTCCGGTGTAGCTCAACGGTAGAGCAATCGGCTGTTAACCGATAGGTTGGGGGTTCGAGCCCCTCCACCGGAGCCATTTTTTTATAGGTATCTATTTGCCATGAGTAATTTTCCGGGCGTATAGCTCAGCTGGCAGAGCAGCGGACTCTTAATCCGCGGGTCCGGGGTTCGATCCCCCGTGCGCCTACCAAATCAAATCCTTAATGTAACTAATCCTTAACGCTTTACTGCACTTGATTTGTTAAGCAGCGAGTTTGAAAATCTTGCTTTTCGCTCTATTCTTGAAATCTGGGGTATTGTATTTGCTAATTTCGCTAAGTATAAAAATTTAAGCAAAAACAGAATAAATTAGATTAATAAAATTCTTGACAGGGTATTATAACATTGTTAGATTACTCTAAATTATTAAAGAGGCCGTTTATGGAAAAATTAGATGTTAATAATCTCACTTCTACCCTAGAAGATTACTTGGAGGCTATTTATGCCCTTGCTAAAGATAATAATAATGTTGTCAGGGTTAATCAAATCGCCACAAAACTCAATGTTAAAAGTCCTACCGTTAATTCTGCGCTTAAATATCTTGCCGAAAATAATTTAGTAATTCACGAAAAATACGGCTATGTTACTTTAACTAAAAAAGGGGCTAAAATTGCCTTGGAAGTTCAGAAAAAACACGAAATTCTCTTTCGATTTTTAACCGAGTTCTTAATGCTCGATAATGATGCTGCCGATAAGGAAGCCTGCGAAATTGAACATTCTATCAGCAAGGAAACATTTATGAAACTTAATAAATTCTTTGAGTTTTTAGAAATCGGATTAAATGGTGATGAAAAGCCTAAAATATTACAGCAATTTGCTGATTTCTTAAAAAGCAGCTAATAATTTTTTTTAATTATAATGTTAGAGTATTCTAAATACAGGAGATAAAATGAAATACTTAAATGAGCTAAAATTAAATGATAAGGGAATCATTAAAAAGTTAGAAGCAGAAGGAGGGCTTAAAAAAAAGCTTTTAGAAATGGGTATAATACCAAATTCGCCATTTGAAGTAACTAAAATTGCCCCCTTAGGCGATCCAATTGATATCAAAATTAAAGGGTATCATTTGTCTTTAAGAAAAGTTGAAGCTCAAAATATTTTAGTCGAGGTTAATGATTAAATGCTTCGTCTTATTGATATTAAATCGGGAGAAACTGCAACAGTTGTATTAGTCAGAGCTGTCTCTGAAGAAAATCGAAAAATTATAAATTTAGGGCTGCTCCCCGGAGAAAAAGTAAAAGTTTTGAATAATTCAGGGTTAGGTCCGATAATTATTATAGTTAAAGGCTCTAAGCTTGCTTTAGGGTATAATTTAGCTATCAATATATTTGTGAAAGAAGTTTAAAAAATGGAAAATACCAACAAAATATTAGTCGCACTCGCCGGAAATCCTAATGCCGGCAAATCAACTATTTTTAATAATCTTACCGGTTCTAATCAGCATATAGCTAATTATCCAGGAGTTACCGTTGAGAAAAAAGAAGGCTTAGTTAAATATAAAAGTTATGAAATAACGATTGTTGATCTTCCCGGTACTTATAGCTTATCGGCGAATTCTGAAGATGAAATCGTGGCTAGAGATTTTATCCTTAACGACAAGCCTGATATTATTATTAATATTGTTGATGCTTCTAATTTAGAGCGGAATTTATATCTTTATACTCAATTAGCTGAGCTTGGGACTAAAATTATTATAGCTTTAAATATGGTTGATATGCTTGAAGCTAAGGGCGGAATTATAGATTATGATAAACTCTCAAAAACTCTTAATGTGCCTGTCATTCCAACGATCGGGAACAAAAAACAAGGTATGGAAGATTTATTTGAAACTATAATTAAAACTTTTGAAAATAAAGTGTTAAACAATCCTCTTAAAGTTGATTTTAGCAATCAAAATATTGCTCCTAACGAAGATATTGACGTGGTTAATGCCTGCAAAAGATATGATTTTGTTGGTCAAATCTGCTCTACTGCCATTAAAACTCACGTTAAAGAAACTGCTGATGTTTCTGATAAAATTGATAAAATTATTCTTAATCGCTTCCTTGGGTTGCCGATTTTTGCCTTCGTTATGTATGCGATTTTTAAGTTTACTTTCACTTTCTCTGAGCCGGTAGTTAATTATTTTGAAAGCGGGTTCGAGTGGCTTGGAACATATGCGGCAAGCATAATTCCTGATGGATTACTTCAATCTTTAGTGGTTGATGGAATAATCGGCGGCATAGGTGGAGTTCTTGGCTTTTTCCCTTTGATTTTATTTATGTTCTTTGCCATCGCTTTCTTTGAAGATTCCGGGTATATGGCCAGAGCCGCTTTTGTTATGGATAGAATTATGCATAAGTTCGGGCTGCATGGTAAATCTTTCTTGCCGTTGATGATTTCCACAAACGGCTGTGCAGTCCCGGGAATTCTTGCCAGCCGCACCCTCGAGAGTAAAAAAGACCGTTTAATTACGATGATGGTAACTCCATTTATGATTTGCGGGGCAAAGCTGCCGATATTTGCTTTATTTATCGGGGCATTCTTCCCTGAAAAAATGGGGGCTAATATTATGTTTTTAATGTATATTTTAAGTATTATTATTGCTTTTCTTTCAGCTTTTATACTTAAATCTCTTGTATTTAAAGGGGCTCCTTCTAATTTTGTGATGGAACTGCCTCCTTATCGCTTACCTACCATAACCGGACTTTTGCTTAAAATGTGGCAGCGAGGCTGGATGTATGTTAAAAAAGCCGGAACTACTATTTTAGTTATTTCTATTCTAATTTGGGCAGGATTTACTTTTCCTCAAAACGCAGCTGTTGAAGATAATCATTCCGAAAATGCAGCTGCAGCCCAAATGGAGCAAAGCTATGCTGGCCGTATCGGTAAATTTATCGAGCCTGTTATTTCTCCTCTGGGCATGGGCTGGAGGGAAGGTGTAGCTTTGCTTGCAGGATTTGCCGCTAAAGAAGTTGTGGTTAGTACTTTTGGCACTATCTATAGTTTAGGCGAAGTCGACCCTGAAAATCCCGAGCCTCTTAAAGTATCTTTGCAAAATGATAAAAATTGGAACCCGTTAAAGGCTTTTACTTTCTTGATATTCTCGCTTATTTACCTGCCATGCTTTGTTACTATCGTGGTGTTCTTCAAAGAATCCGGAAACTCCGTTAAATGGACATCTTTCCTGATTATCGGGACGACTTTAATGGCTTGGCTGGCTTCTTTTTCAGTCTATCAAATCGGTTTGATTTTTAGGTTGGGCGTCTAATTATGCAGGAAATTATCATATTTATTATTATCGCAATTTGTTTTGCTTTAGTAATTAATAAAATTTATAAAGTTTATAAAAATGGAGCAGGGGATTGTTCTTGCTGCTCTTTTTGCCCGAATAAAAAACTTCATAAATCCCTAGATAAAAGTTAAAATATTGTAAAAATAATTTCAGGTATCTTTTATCTCAAAATTTTTATCTTTAAGGTATAATTCCATTAACCACGCAATCAAAATAAAAACAGGCAGCGTAATAATTGACCTGATTAATGAAAAGTTTAACCCTAAAAAGCTAACTTCAAATACCAGCATCGGTAATTTTATGGTCGAAAAGGCTCCAAGATAAATAAAAATATTTCTTATACTGCAGCCCTTTTTCCATAAAAGATATGAAATCGGGAAAGCCCCGTATAAAGGACCGGCTTGCAGCATCGCAAACAAGATTATTAAAAAGCTTCCCTTTAATCCTGAACCATTTCCGATATGATTTTCTATTTTTTCTCTTGGAATCCAAACATCTATTAATCCGATTAAAATAAATATGAACGGCAAAAATATTATCATATCAACAAAGAACAGCCAAAAATTATCGGCTATTCCTAACGCAACCGGCATTTTAAGCAGGTATGATACGGCTAAGATTATTCCGAATAAAATAATTAAAGAATATTCGCTTTGTTTTATAATAGAGATAGCTTTTTTCATAAAATTACCCCTACCAGCAGTCCGATAATAATTGCCCCGATAAAACTTAAGACATTTCTTAATATCGCAACTTTTACCCCAAAGTATTTTGCCTCTAACGGAAATGTAATTATGCCGACCATCATTAGCGTTGTAATAAATATTGCGATAACATCATAATCCACGCCTTTTGTTAATAAAGCTCCCGACAACGGATATGCGATAAATCCCGGAATTAAAGAAATAGACCCCAACAATGCTGCTATGCCTTTGCCTATAAATCCTGATTCTTTGCCGATTAAATGTGCTAAGGTTTCACTCGGAATTAAATAAAAGATAATGCTGATAAAAATTAATATCTTAAAAATATCCGGCAAAATGCCTAAAAACATTTTAATCCCTTTTTTAAGCCCCGTAATAGTTTTCTTATAATCTAATACGAGTAAAACAACAGTTGTAATTAATGTAAAAATTATTAAGGTCATTTAAAAAAACCTGTTCCTGTTTCTAACTTAACTCTATTAACATTATAAGTCTCAATAAGACACGTTACAAAAGAAAAGAAATTACATTCTAGCATTTTTTATTTATCCTAATATAATTTAAATTATAAAATCTTCCCTAAATTACCCCTAGAAATAGCAAATTTAAAGAAAAAACTTTAATTTAATTGTCATCCTGAAACAAGTTCCACTAGTGTCCAAGAAAAGGTTAACAGGAGTTTACGAAG
>CAYWTE010000096.1:0-5314 GCA_964461145.1 uncultured Lactobacillales bacterium
ATTATCCAGCCTTGCGCCTGAACATATTTTTGTATCTCCTAAAGCGCCTCTGTCTATTGTTGTGTTTGCACCGATTTCAACATCATCGCCTATTATAACTCTGCCTAATTGCGGATATTTTTTATGACCGCCACGCATATCTATTATAAAACCAAAACCTTCTTGACCTATCCTTGCCCCAGTCAGGATTCTAACTTTTTTGCCGATTATGCAATGCGATAACGTTACGTTTGCATCTATATCTGCATCTTCTCCTATCTCAACTCCTCTGCCGATAACAGTGTTATAGCCGATTTTAGAATTATCCCCTATAACTGCGCCGTCATCTATTACTGCGCCTGCTTTTATTTCAACGTTCTTGCCTATCTTTGCAGATTCGCTAATTATTGCTTTATCACTTATTTTGCCGCTACTTTTTGCTTCAGGATAAAATTTCATTATCGTTAAAGCAAAAGCCAGCCTTGCATCTTTACAAATCACAGCTATCATTCCTTGCGGGATAAATGCTGATAATTCTTTTGTCGTAAGGCAAGCCTTCGCTTTACTCGATAATATTGCTTCTTTATGCTTTTTATTATCTAAATAAATAAGGTCTTCAGATGTTGCATTCTCAAATGTCCCAATATCACTTATTTTAACATCTTCGTATTCTGCAGATATTTCTCCTTCAAATAAACTTGCGATATCCTTTAGTTTATAAGGACCGTGATTATCAAAAAATCTTTTATCTGCCATCTTTAAAGCCTTTAATTATTTTTATTTTTTATTACTTCGAAGGATCAGGAACTGTTACTTTGCTCTTTTTAGCATCTAACTGTTTGATAACTTCCTCTGTAATATCAAATTTAGGATTGTATAATATTACTTGTGAGCGGTTAAGAATCATATTCGCTCCTTTGCTCTCTGCAATATTACCAACTATCGGCATTAAATCTTCATTATTTATTTTAGCTCCGGTTTCAAATAAAACCTTTTCCAATTTCTTTTGATTTTCTATTATTTCTTGACGATACTTTAAAACCTTTGTTCTTATTTCTTCTTCTTTTGCCTTAATCGCATCAGCATCGCCTCCACTTTGAAGCGCTTTTAAGTCTTCTGTCATTTTCTTTATTTCTTTTTCTTTTGCTGCTGCATCGTCTTGATATTTCTTAGCATAGGCTTCGCCCTGCGTTTTCATAGATTTAAACAACGCACTGTTGCTTTGTATCTTCTGCAGATCTATTATGCCTATTTTTACAGCTGCTAAACTTTCAGCTTTTGCAACCTCTTGTGCTAAAGATAAATTAGCTACGCCGCTTGTCATTAACCCCGCTAATAACAATGCTGCTGATACTTGTTTTATTTGTTTTTTCATAATTAAAAATTCGTCCCAAAGTTAAAAGTGAACCGCTGCGTTCTATCATACCCTTCCTTTAGGTAAGGAAAAGCATAATTTACTACTATAGGACCCGCAGGCGAACGCCACTGCAAACCAATTCCTGCTGATGCCCTAATACTAGATGAATAATAAAATTCATCTAAATTGCTTAAATCCGCCGGTTTATTTGCATAACCAGCGTCATGGAAAACAAAACCTCGTAATCCTAAATCATCCGATGTTCCTACAGGGAAACTCAATTCAAATGAATTGTACGCTATTAAATCCGCTCCGAAAGCATCGCTTGTTGCTTTATCCCTTGCTGAAACACCTCCGGTTTTAAAGCCCCTTAATTTATCACCGCCTAAATAATATCTGTCATTTAACATTATTTCATCATTAATACCAAATATATAGCCTGCACCTAAACTTGATTTTAATATGTAATCTTCAAGTATAGAATAATAATGTGTGCCTCCAGCGTTAGTCTTTAAATAACGTTTATCTCCGCCAGCTCCCGCTATATCATTCCCCAGCCATAAATAATAACCTTCTGTCGGGGATATACGACTGTCTCGCTTGTCATAATTTATACCTTGCGATAACATTGAAACTATCCATTCACCCTCTTCCGATTTTACATATCTTGAAGCATCATTATCTACATTATATATTTTATCCTGCTTTAAGGTGTATTTGAAACTTTGCGATAAACTAGGTGTCCAATTCCAACCGGTTCTTAATGCTCCTCCTAAGCTGTCATAATCATAAGAGCTTTCGTCTTGCAGATCTTGTGTTGTATAAAAAGCATCTACTCCGCCTATCAATTTTCTATCTAAGAAATACGGCTCTGTGAAGCTAAAGTTAAACCGTGTATCTTTTTCAGCAAATGTTCCGGATAATGCAACCTTCTGACCACTTCCTCTGAAATTGCTCTCAGATATACCTGCTTGAACTAATGGGCCGTTTTCCGTTGAAAAACCTGCGCCTAATGTTACACTGCCTGTTGATTTCTCTTTAACTTCTATGTCTACGTTTAACCTGTCACCTGCTTCTAATGACGGAGTTGTACTTAAATCTACGGTTTCAAAATAATCTAAATCTTGAATGCTTTTTTTCGCTTTTTTTACTTTATCAGCATTAAATGCATCACCCTCACTAAAGGCTATCTCTCTTCTTATTACTTTGTCTTCCGTTCTAACGTTGCCTTTTATTTTTATTTTATCTACATAAACTTTTGGGCCTTCGCCTATTTCAAAAGTTATTTTTATCGTTTTGCTCTCATCATTTTTATCTATCTTTGGAGATACATCAACAAAAGCATAGCCCTTATTCCCTACAGCATCTGTTAATGTTAAAATATCCGATTCTATTTTATCTCCATTATACCAATCATCTGTAATTGTTTTTAATTGTTCTTCTAATTCTTTTACTTCTACGCCTTTTAAATTGCTTATAACGGCTACTTCACCAATTTTATATCTTAAACCTTCTTCTATCGTGTAATTTACGACAAATCCTTCTTTGTTATCTAATAATTCTGCCATTGTTGATACGACTTTTGCATTAGCATAACCGTTTTTTGAATAATATCTTCTGATTAATTCGCCGTCATAAGTTATTCGCTCAGAATCATAAATACACGGGTTTGTGAAAATCCTAAACCACGCATCTTCTCTTGAAGTAACAACATCGTGTAATTCTGAGGCTTTAAATGCCTTATTGCCTATAAAATTTATCTTTTTTATATAAGTTTTGCCGCCTTCATTTATTTCATACACTATGTCTATTCTATTGTCTTTGCGTTCTATTATTTTCGGGTCAACTATAACTCCAAAATAGCCGCTCCTTCTGTATAAATCTATTATTCGGCTAACATCCGTTTGTACTTTTGCACGATTATAAACCGAGCGAGGCTGTAATAAAATTTCCGTTGATAATTCTTCTTCTTTTAAACGTTTGTTGCCGTCAAAATATATACGGCTTATTACAGGGCTCTCTACAACCTTTACTAACAAATCTTTATCTCTAAAATCTATCTTAACATCGTCAAAAAGACCCGTCCCATATAATTTCTTTAATGATTCATTTATCTTGTCTGAAGTTATTTCTTCCCCCTCATTTATAGTTAAATAAAGTTTTACCGTTTCAGGCTCTATGCGCTGTGTACCTTCAACTATTATTTTCCCTATGGGGTCACCATAAACCTTACTTTGCATCAAAAATAATGCTAAAGTAAAACATATTAATATTTTAAATTCTTTTTTCATCATATCTCAAAAAAAGTACCTTTTTACTAATCTGATTACATCATTATATGTTGCATATATCATTATCGTCATTAAAAATATAAAACCTAATCTTAAACTTATCTCTTGAAGCTTTTCATTTAACGGACGTCTTATTATCATTTCATACAAATAAGTTACTATGTGACCCCCGTCTAAAAGCGGTATCGGCAAAAAGTTTATTAAACCCAAATTTATTGATAAAATTGCTACAAATATTAAAAATTCCGGAAAAGCGCTCGTATTTTTTGCCATATCTCCGGTAATTTCCGCTATCCTTATCGGCCCGCCTAAATCTTTTGATGACCTTGAACCGCTAATCATTTGTCCTAAGGCAGTTAAAGTATTAGTATTAATTTTCCATACTTCTTTGATGCTTTCCAACCCTGAGGTTAAAATCCCCATCTGTTTTTTTTGAATGTTTTTTACATCTACCGACATTACGCCCAACAAAAATCTTTCCGATTTATTGCCTTTGCCGTCATCTTCAATAACTTTTTTAGGCAATGCGGTTAAATTTAATATTTGCGATTCCCTTTGAATTTCTAAAACTAAAGGCTTATTTATAGTTAAAGATGTTTGCATTTGAATATCTGAAAAATCTTTTATTTCTTTGCCGTTAATACTTAATATTGTATCCCCTATTTTTATGCCTGCCTCTTCGGCGGCTGAAGAAGGCATAACTCCGCCTATCGTTGGAGGAAGTTCTGTTTTGCCAGAGATAAAATAAACGCCCCATATTAGAAAAAATGCAAAAATATAGTTCATTAAAGGACCGGCGGCTATTACCGGAAGTTTTTTGCCGACAGACTGATAATGGAAACAGTTTTTCTTTTCTTCTTCACTTAATTTTTGGGCTTCTTTTGATGCCTTACCTGACGATTCGTCCTCGTCACCAAAAAATTTTACATATCCTCCAAGCGGGATTAAACTTAATTTCCACCTTGTGCCGTGCTTGTCATTAAAACCCCAAAGTTCTTTGCCAAACCCGATGGAAAAAGAATCTATCTTCATTTTGAAAAATCTGGCAACGGCAAAATGCCCGAGTTCGTGAACAAAGACTACTATCGAAAGTACTATTAAAAACGGCACTATGTATGTAAAAATTGAATTAAATATATCCATTTGTTATCCCTAATATCTCTTTTGCTATCTTTCTTGCCTGTCTATCAGTATAAATTACCTGCTCTATGTTTTGTACCTCATCTATGGGCATCTTCGCAAGTGTTTTTTCTACTGTTTTAAATATTTCTAAAAAACCGCATTTCCTTTTTAGAAAACTATCAACGCCTATCTCATTTGCCGCATTCAAAATACACGGAGCTAAGCCACCTATCTTTAATGCTTCTCTTGCTAATCTTAAACTCGGAAATTTTTTTTCATCAGGGGTATAAAATTCTAATTTGCCTATTTCACTCAATTTTATTTTCTTTACACCTGTTTGTAATCTTTGAGGATAATTTAAGGCATAAGAAATCGGAACACGCATATCTGCCGCTCCTAACTGTGCGATTATGCCTCCATCATTAAACTCTACCCCTGAGTGTATTATGGATTGAGGATGAACAACTACTTCTATATCAGATTCGGCGATATTAAAAAGCCACCTCGCTTCTATTATTTCCAAACCCTTATTCATCATTGTTGCCGAGTCTATCGTTATTTTTGC
>CAYWTE010000097.1:0-5298 GCA_964461145.1 uncultured Lactobacillales bacterium
TTTGTTTATCCCCTAAATAAAGAATAAGCTTTTCTATCTCTGAGCTTAGAATTTTCCTGTCAGAAGGAGCAATATCACAAATAAATCCTAGCGTTTTGGTATCTATATTTTTTCCTTTTTCTTGAAGTTTTAAGCGAACAATATTGCTTATTATTTGCGGAGTGTCTTCATAACAAGGAATGCAGACCGAATTTTTCCCCTCACGATAAAGTGTCGGCAGGCTATCTGTCTTTTTTAAATCTTTAGCACAGATAAGGATAATATTGTCGCCGTTATAAGTGCTGATAAATTCTTTTAAAAATTTAGAAAATTTGTTCGTT
This sequence comes from uncultured Lactobacillales bacterium, assembly GCA_964461145.1. Taxonomy (GTDB): domain Bacteria; phylum Pseudomonadota; class Alphaproteobacteria; order CAYWTE01; family CAYWTE01; genus CAYWTE01. The sequence continues at coordinate 321 of CAYWTE010000097.1, forward strand.
GCATTGAAAATACGGATTAATTTTTTATCTCCAAAAAATGATATTGAATTTGCTTCATCAAGCATTTTGCTAGGCTCATCAAGGATTTGCTGCATATCAAAGTCGCTGATGCTAAAATTTGCATTTTTTAATTCTTTGCTCATATTATCTGTAATTTCAGAGCAAAGGCCTTCATTACTGCCGTAAAAAAGATAATGTTTGCACGCAGAGGTTTTAAAAAAGCTGTAAAATTTATCAGAATAAATTTCCATTTTTCTTATTTTTTGTTTCTAAAGTGTTGAAGTAAACTCGAAGTCTTAAGCTAATGTCTTTTGCAAGCTCTTTAGCTGCATCTTTTTGTGCATCTTCTTCTGCTATTAATGAAGCGTAAGGACTGCTTAAAAGATTGTAACTACCCTCAGTTTTAGCTACGCCGGAGAGAATCGTATTTTTATCTTTATCTTTAAGGAAATAATAGGCTTCAAAAAATTCTGTTTTACGAGTGGCGATGTTGTCAATTTGAATGCCCTGCTCACTTTCTTTTATATCACCTATTGATATCGTTAAATAATAAGAGGCATCTTGTGGCGAGCCTTTAGGATTTATAGTATCTCTTATATTATTCCTGATCATTTGTCCTAAACGATTTTCTATTGGTTCAACAAAAGTTAAGGCTAGTTCTTTTTCAGCAGTTGATGTATATTTAACGGTTTTTTCGCCGCTGTAATTTATATCCGTATGCTTCTTTTTAGCATAAAGAGGCTTAAATCCGCAGCTGCTTAACAAAAAAAGGAGATTTATAATGATAAAAACTTTTTGCATTTTAGCTAACTATAAAATTAATAATTTTGTTTTTAACATAAATAAATTTGCGAATTTCCTTGCCTTCTATGTGCGTTTTAACGTTAGGAATGAGCAAGGCTTTTTCTTTGGCTATGTCTTCAGGGCAATCAAGCGGAAGCTCTATCGTCCCTCTTAATTTGCCTAAAACTTGTACTGCAACTTGAAGAGAATCGTCAATTAACATAGATTCATCAAATGTTGGCCAAGAAGATTGACATACTAAGCCTTTTTTGCCTAAATTTTCCCATAATTCTTCAGCAATATGAGGACAAACAGGGGCAATCATTTTAATTACCGCTTCTAAAGCAAATTTGAAAGCTTCTGTTTTGCTGTCAATTTCTGTCATTTCATTGGCTAATTCCCTGATTTTTGCAAGGCCGGTGTTAAAAGAAAAGCTTGAAAATTCTTTGGTTACAAATGCGATGGTTTTGTGGGTTAATTTGATTAATTTATTACAAGAAGCTTCATCGCTAGCTCCTGATTTGCTTTCTAAAAAGCGGTATAAGCGGTTAATAAATCTCCATGCGCCTTCAATGCCGGCTTCTGACCATTCAAAATCTCTGTCAGGAGATACGTCTGATACAACAAATAATCTGGCGGCATCAGCACCATAAGTTTTAACGATTTCATCAGGCTCAACAGTGTTGCATTTTGATTTGCTCATTTTTTCCGAGCGTCCAATGCTAACAGGGCTGCCGTCTTTTGTGGAAATAAACTCTCCATTTTTCTTTTCAATCTCAAAAGGATAAAGAAATTCGCCTTTTGCATCTTGATAAATTTCGTGGCAAACCATTCCTTGCGTGAAAAGATTCTTAAAAGGCTCTTTTAAGTTTAAATAGCCGCAATCTTTTAAGGCTCTGGTAAAAAATCTGGCATAAATTAAGTGCAGGCAAGCGTGCTCTACCCCACCGATGTATTGGTCGGCAGGTAACCAATAATCTGAACCTGCGCTAAATTGTTTCTTAAAGACAGCTTCTTCGTCGTTTTCTAAGCAAGCTTTTATATTTGTATTTTCTATAGAACAATATCTGGCAAAGTACCAAGAACTTTCAAAAAAAGTGTCAAATGTATCTGTTTCTCTTAAGGCATCTTTACCGCATATAGGGCATTTAACGTGTTTCCAAGTTTTGTGATGTTCAAGAGGATTGCCCGGCTTGTCAAAGGTAACATCAAAAGGCAATTCTACAGGAAGGTCAGATTTTGGAACAGGAACCGTTCCGCAGGCGGGACAATTTATAATAGGAATAGGGCAGCCCCAGTAACGCTGACGTGATACTCCCCAATCCCTTAAGCGGAATTGTATGGTTTTTTCACCGCTTTTTAATTTTTCTAGTTCAGAAATGGCTCGAAGTTTAGCTTCTTCTATATTTAATCCGTTTAAAAATGCCGAATTAACAGCGACGCCGTCTTCTGTGAAGGCGATTTTTTCTATCGTAAATGAAGTTTGTTCTTTTTCTGGCGCAACAACACACCTTACCGGAAGATTATATTTTCTGGCAAAATCTAAATCTCGCTGGTCGTGTGCAGGGCAGGCAAAAATTGCTCCGGTGCCGTATTCCATCAGTACAAAATTTGCAATGTATATTGGTAGTTCCCCTGAACCAACGCCATGAAGTTTTTCAAATTCTTCCTTAAACGGGTGGATAACTTTTAAGCCTGTGTCTAATCCTAATTTTTCTGCTTTTTCAATAGCGGCCTCGCTAGTGCCGATTTGTTTGCATTTTTTAATGAATTCCGCTATTTCTTGGTTGTTTTTTGCAAGCTCTTCAGCTAAAGGGTGGCCTGCGGAAATTGCACAAAAAGATGCCCCGAATAATGTGTCCGGTCTGGTGGTGAATACTTCTAATTTATCTTTTCTGCCTTTAATTTCAAAAAAAACTTTGGCGCCAAAAGACTTGCCAATCCAGTTCTTTTGCATAATTTTTACTTTTTCAGGCCAGCCTTGAAGCTCGGTGTCAATGGATTCTAATAAATCTTCAGCGTAATTAGTGATTTTTAAAAACCATTGATTAAGTTTCCTTTGCTCAACCGGAGCACCGGAACGCCAGCCTTTGCCGTCAACAACTTGTTCGTTGGCAAGGACGGTTTGCTCTACAGGATCCCAGTTAACGTTCGCTTCCTTCTTATACGCTAAGCCTTTTTCAAAAAAGTCTAAAAACATTGCTTGTTCGTGCTTGTAATACTCAACTTCGCAGGTGGAAACCTCTTTGTCCCAATCAAAAGTAAAGCCAAAAGGCGCAAACTGCTTTTTCATATCGGCAATGCATTTCCTCGTCCACGTTTGCGGGTGGGCTTTATGCTTTATGGCGGCGTTTTCTGCAGGAAGCCCAAAGGAGTCCCAACCCATAGGGTGGAGAATGTTAAAGCCTTGTGCTAGTTTAAACCTTGCGATTATGTCGCCTATCGTGTAATTCCTGACGTGCCCCATATGCAGGCGTCCTGATGGGTAGGGGAACATTTCTAATATATAATATTTAGGCTTGTTTTTATCTTTTGAGGTTTTGAAAATACCTTGTTTTTCCCAAATATCCTGCCATTTTTTTTCAATTATCTTAAAGTTATAGCGCTCAGTGGGGGTAGAACTCATTTTGTTTGAGCCTTTTCTGCTATATTAAGCTCTCTGGCTTTGGTTAATATCGTATCTTCTATTTTTTGTGATACTTGCTCATCTGCTGCACTATCTACCCAATTGCCTTTGTTATCTTTTGTTTGTTTGAACGATGTAACTTTTACCCCATCTGCACGAAGCGCTTTTGATGTGATGAAAATGTTAAGCTTGAAACGCTCAGTAGGTGTTTGCGGAGGAGCATACCAATCAGTGATTATTACTCCGCCAAAAGGATCCGCTGAAGCTATCGGCATAAATGAAATGGTGTCAAGCGTTGAACGCCAGAGGAAAGAATTAACCCCGATTCCGCCGCCACTTGTGCTTTCTTTTTCACTAAAGACGTTTGTAAGACCGCCTTTGCCGAAAATGGTTTCTCTATCTTCATCGGCAGGGGCATTGCGGGTGTATTTGCCTTTTACTTTTTCAGGATATTTATATTCAACATTTTCTGATGATGAACACGCCGTAAAACCTAATAATATTATAAAAAGTAAAAATTTCCTCATAGTTAAAATCCTTTCTTATAAATTTAAGAAAAAATACACCATTCTCTTTTGAGAAGCAACCATTTTTAATAACTTATAGCTAAGTGATTAAAAGAAAAGGGCGGGAGTTGCCTCCTGCCCTTATTATAAATGTATTAATTAAATTAGATTAGAATGTTAAGCCAATACCAGCTAAAGCAACCCAACCATCGTTGCCTTCTCTAGCAGCGGCAAGAGCAGCATTGCGAGCTTCTGATTTATAATCTCTGTACCCGATTGTTGCAAATGTGTCTACGCCAGCGCCGAGGTTGTATTTACCTGATACTAACCAAGTTTTAACTTCGTCTTTATCAATATCAGAACGAACATTGTTATATACAGATTTCATATAAGCAACGCTAACACCGTAAGGACCTTCTTCATAAGCTAAGCCTAAGTTCCAAACTGAACCACCTTCATCAAGATCTGCTTTAGCTGCTGTCGAATCAGAAGGTGTATCTTGGTTAATATATTTATAACCACCACCGATGATAAAACCTTGATAAGTTAATTGTAAGCCAGCTGAGTATTGATCTGTTGAATAATCATTAATGTTTGTAGTTACAGCGGCATCATATTTTTTGAAGTACCCGTAACCAAATGTTGCGTTAATGCCAACATTTTCATAAACTGTGCTGTATGCTAATGTACCAACATATCCATGATCTAAAGCTCCACGACCAGCAATGTTATTATCTGAGCCTTGAAGATTGTTTGTTCCTGGAATATAAGTAGCACCAGCGGTGAAACCATAGTAAGTAGGGGTGATATAAGAAACCTTATTAGCATCTGTATCTGTATCAATATAAGTTGCTTCTAAAGATCCTACATTTGTTGTTAAACCAGTAGAACCTGCAGATATAGGAAGAATAAGTTTATTTATATCTGAAGCTTGAATGTCCAATGGGCCAACGTCAATAGCAGCTACATGCAACATCTTGTCAACGTTGCCTGTTGAACCAGCAATAACACGGCCGTAAGCTGTGTCCCCGTAAACATAAACGTCATCAAAAATGGTGTCGTT
>CAYWTE010000098.1:0-5296 GCA_964461145.1 uncultured Lactobacillales bacterium
ATAATTCAACTGTACGAGCAGACACTTCCTTCTTTGAATTAGTAAAATCTGATTTAAACATTTCCAATAATTCTTCATTTGTGTATGTCATAATTTATATCCTCCATTTGATTTAATTGCTTAATTGATTATATATGTATTATAACACAACACAAATGAAATTGCAAGGATTATTTTGAATTATTCATATAATACCATCAATCCTTTTTCAAGAGCATAATCATACTCCATAATTGCACCCTTTGAGTCTCTCCACCCATCCATTAAGTATATTCCATCACATATATCAAGTAATGCATATGATACGTGCATATATTCAGCATGAGTAGTTGATGTGGGCAGAAGTGATAACATGGTTGCTGGGTTAACTGTTTCATAGTCCATGTTAATTAATTCTTGTTCTGCAAACTCAAATCGTTCAATATAATCGTCCGTTCCTGTAATTTTACCACTAATGTAAATACGTGTTTTGTCTGTCATTTAATTCAAATCCTCCTTTCTTAACTTTTCCATCTCATCTGCAATTTCACGTTGTTTCTTTTTTAATTCTTCAAGTTTGAGTTGAGTTGGTGATTTGACTGTGCGTTTCCATATTAGTTTACGGTCTCTTGTGTTTAATTTCAAAGCCTCTCTAGTGTTGTATGAAACTCTATCATAAACCTCAATAATTCTAAGAATACTAACTTTGTCTAACCTTGCCCAATACTTTTCACCACTTAGAATTAATTCATCATAAGAATTAATCATGACATGACATAAAGATTCATCGCCTTCATATAAAACCTTAACAATGTATCCGACTTTTAATAATTCCTTTAAATCTTCCATACCTCCAAATCCTTTTTCTTGATTAATATAATCTTGTTCACATACTTCTGTGAATTGGGACTTTGTATTAAATGCGTTCCATGTCCCACGTTTTGCTAAAGTTGATAGTCCAAGCATATGTACTCCATCACCATTGACAATCCCAAACCCATTGTTATCGCTTTCGTAAACCCTACCCAATGTAAAGTTTGAACTTTTATCATTTAATCCAACACATTTCCAATATCTCATAATTCAAATCCTCCTTTATATTCCATATTATACTACATACTAATTAATTTGTCAACTAAATCTTTTACTTTAATTTCTAATTCTTCCAATGTGGAGTTGTTTGTGATGTAGTGGTCGAACTCATATCCATCTAATGCACACTCACTAGGATGATTAAGTTGTTCTTGTGAGAGCCCACTATTAAAGTTTGGTCTAACGACACGTAATGATTGAACTAAATTATAATCCCACGAGCCATTAAATTCACTTTTCATACGTTCAATTTCATTTGGAAATCTACAATCGGGGATAAGTACATAATCCCATTCATTATAAAACATCCATAAAATATCAATGATAAAATCGACCCAATAATCTGGTCTGTCGTTTTTAACTCTGATTGTGTCTGTGCCAACGTGTTGTAATATTGTTCTACCTTTGTCGTCTTTATTCCCATCCCAATTGAAGAATGTTTTACATATATATTTGAGCAAGTCTGCATAGTGACATATTAAGACTCGTTCTCCTTTTGATTCTAAGTATGATTTCATTAAATCTGCCACTGTATCTTTACCGTTCTGAGCTTTAGCACTAATCAATACTACCTTATTCATTTCTTCTCCTCCTATTAATGAAAACTTATACAAAATCTGATTAAATCCATAATTAAATATGTGATAAATAGAAATCCAAATGCTAATAGAAATCCGATAAATCCACATAATAAAGTATCTTTAAATCCGTTTGGTTGTTTCATATTATTTCTCCTTATATACAATACTAGATATACTTTTAATGTTCATGTCTTTGTCAAGTATAACTTCTGCGTTGCACCATTCATATTTTGTTAAATCGAATCCATCTTCATCATAATAAATATCTCCACAAATGAAACCATTATCTTCGCAAAATTTATTCTTTACTCCAGTTATTCCTATAATTGTTTCATTATCGTTTATAATATAAATTGTCTTCTCTTTACAAAGCTTAATTAATTCATCGACCGATTCTTTAACTTGGTAATTTGGATTGGTCGTAGGTAATAATTTTACATTGGTTAATTTTAACATTATTTCCCCTCACCTCTTCAATCCAAATAACATAATAATAATAATAATCATTACTATAATTGTTATCGGACTGAGTTCATTTTTATTTGGCTTCGACTTCATTTTACCATGCTCAATTTTGGAATTATGTTGACGTGCTTTGTCAAATTCAAACTGAGCATATGTGTATAATTCTGGATTTTGTATGCCTTGTTTTGGCTTGCCTATTTGGATATTCATGAGTCGATAACCTCGATATGAAACTCGTTATCGTTCTCGTCGCATATATAAATGTCATGTATTCCTTTTGCAACCTTATCAAAATCAACAACATAATTTTTAACAATATATGCTTTTGCCTTATTAATGTCTTCAAATGTCATTTCTTCCGTATTGTCTCTGTATTCTCCATAGGACGTAATTTTAATCCTAATGGACTTATCTTCAATTCCAAGAATTTTAAATATTTCCTTAACAAATTGATTATCCGAATTTGCTTTTAGAATGGTTAAAGAAACCATATCTGATTTGATATTTCTAAGAGCATAATCATAATGAACTAAATTAAGATATTTACTTGCCAACTCAAACCTTGTATGTTGAACTAATTTCTTGAACATGCTTGATTCTTCGTCATATTTATGATGTAAAAATATCAGTCCATTATCAAGCATGTGATTAATAATTTCTTCATTAGGCACATCACATTCAGATATCATATCCCATAGCGTTAATCTGTTATCTGGATAACTTTTCTCGTTATATGGATATTTTTCTTTCGCATATTCAAACCATTTTAGTGCATTTTCTTTGTATCCTTCGTTACAATATCTCATTTTGCTAAAGATATCAGCCATAAATTTCTCATAATAATTATTAGAATATGCGTGCTCAAATAATTCTTCAATTGATGTGATTTCTTTGACGATATTAAACGTGTGACATCTATATTTGTATTGCCAACTATGATATTGTTCCGATTGTTTTGACACGATTAGTGGCTCAATTAAGTAGATAATATAATTATCAAACATATTAGAACACACAACATCTCCTATCCTTTTAGTTATGTCATCTGTTTCAATTGACCTATCGTGCATATCGACAAAGCCAGTTTTAAATATATCAAACATGATGGTACGTTGCTTCATTGACTCATCATATGTCTTTTTAGAGTCAGCATAAGAATCCTTATTCTCTTTTGTTTTAACTGGCTTCTTTAGTTCTCTAGTAATGAATAAAAAATGTTGCTGAGGTGGTAATTTTTCATTAGAACTTTTTATTTCAATATAGTTGTATGACATTTATTTATCTCCTCTCAATTCGTTCATCTTATTCAATAATTCAGCTACTTCTGAGTCCTTGCTTGCATAAAATTCATAATCAATCTTGGACTGAATCTGTTTAACTTTCTTATCTAATTCAGACTTAATACGTTGTAATTCTTTTTCCCGTTCTTTACGAGCGTTAATTTCTGAATAATCAATCACACATACAACTTCTTTAGTTGGATTTTTAACGCTTGTTGTTTCTAAATTAAAAACTTTAATAACAGTCTGAATATAATCTTCGTCTTCACACACAACCCTATCACCAACATTAACATCAAATCTACATTTATATGAATATTTCTTTGAATATGAACCTTTAACTTCAACAATATAATGTCCATCAATCATTTCACATTTTTGTTTCTCTTTGCCTTCACATTCTTCGTCGGTAATGATGTCAAACTCTTCACGGCTAAGCCAAAAGAATCCATATGAACTTGAACTATTTTCCTTGCCAAAAATTCTAATTCCATATGTTGAACCATTTCTTTCTACTACTCCATATTCTCCAATAATATCATTATATTCTCCACCCTTCACTACGCTCTTAACTTTAACTTTTAATCCTACCAAATCTTCTCTCATAATTTTCTCCTTTTCAATTTTACATTCTACATAATATATATGCAAATATGGTATTTGCGGTTATTTTGTGGCTTAATAATCTAAATATTTATAAAACTTATGATATATTTTATCCCATTCATCAAACGTAATACCTTTGCAATCGTATTTCTCCTGTAAATTATATAAACATTGCACAAGATATCTGTCGGTGTGCCAATCTTTAAATAATACTTTCCTCAGCTCTTGGTTTGCAAACGGAGCATAACATTGATAGTTAAGATATTTACTCAATTTGTCGATTGTTTGTTGAGATACTTTGTAATCTCTTGCGTTCATCTCTCCTACAACCACGTCACAATATTCTTGAAAATGCTCAATCGGATAATCCATAATTTTATTGATGAGGATATGATTTGTTTTCCCAGTTTCATATATATCCTTTGCAATTGCAACACATTCTCTTAGCTGACTTAACAGTTGTTGTCTGGGAAGTAATGGTAATAATTTTATATGCCAACATCTCATAATTATTTCTCCTCTCGTTTAACTTAATTACATTATATCACATCCACATTTATCTGTCAACAAAATTCTCTAATAAATCTTCTAAATTCAGTCCATCAATTAATTCTTGCTCAACTCTGAATAATCGTTCTTGAGATTTATCGAACATTTTGCGAAGTTTGATAAATAGGGTGATAATTTCAGATTTAGATTTCTGATTGAGCGATTGACGAAGTTCTCTTTCTTCTTGTTCGGTCATTGGTTATTTCTCCTTTTATGAATTTTCCTATTATTATCTTGTTTTAATTTAATCATTTTACATTTCAATTTGGTCATTTGGTGGAGTTTGATGTAATTAGTTTTGTTTTCTGCATCTTAAACATAATAGCGGAATCTTATTTTCTAGTCGTTTTCTACCAATTTCATAATCAATATAAAATAATCTGGAACAATGTTCACAATTAATCATAACATCAGATTCTTTGTGCATTGAATTAATATATTGTTCTTCAAAAGTATCATCTGTATTTAATTTCATTTTTTTGTATTCTCCTTCTCTCTAATCTTATATCCATATTCAATTTCTAAATATTATTTGTTAATTCTCTTGCGACGTTTTGATTCCAAAATCTGAATTTGATTTCTATTTTCGTTTTCTAATTTGCAATTTAGATTTTGGAATTCAATTTATCACATGCAAGTTGACATTCTTGTTCATTAAAAAATAAATCTGAATAATTAAAAACGTAACTGCCGATTTTAACTTTACACTCTTGATTATTTGAAAAATATAATTCCATTGTTGAT
>CAYWTE010000099.1:0-5275 GCA_964461145.1 uncultured Lactobacillales bacterium
TCCGGATCAAGTCCGGAATGACATCTCAAAGGAAAGAAAATATCTAATCACTTAGCTATATAAGTTAAATTTTAGTATTTTAAGCAAACCGAAAAGTGTTAAATTTTCATCAAAATAATCAATAACCTTAGAGTGTTCGGCATAAAATTTTGCAAGCCCTCCGGTTGCGATAATTTTTAAATCGCCTTTTTCTTCTTTTATCCTAAGAGCCAAGCCTTCCATTAAGCTTAAATATCCGTAAAAAATTCCCGAACGCATAGCTTCTATAGAATTAGTAGCAATAATTTTTTCTGTTTTTTCAATGCTGATTTTAGGCAATAACGCCGCTTTAGAAATTAAAGCTTCAAGAGATATCTCAATTCCCGGAACAAAGCTTGAGCCTGAAAGATTACCTTTTTTATCAACATAATCAAATGTGGTGGCTGTCCCCATATCAATAACCACGCAAGATTGATTAAACACCGCAAATCCGGCAATAGCATTAGCGATTCTATCTGCTCCGGTTATTTTAGGATTGTCTTCATTAATCAAAATCGGCAGCTTAACGTTATCATCTTTTACAAAAACAGGGGTGATTTTATATAAATTTTTGCAAATTCTTGTAAGCGCATCATTAACTTTAGGTGCAACCGAGCCTATTAATATTTTATCGATATTAATGTTTGGCAGACAAGATAAATCGGCCTTATTATCTATTAAGCTTTTTGTTTTAAATTTAAAAACACTGCTCAGCGTATCTTTATTTTTTTGAACATCAAAGAACGCAAATGAAGTAGAGGTATTTCCCGCATCGATTACTAAAAACATTTTTTAATTATTATATTTGTTTTAAGACGTTTATCATTTCCAAAGTTGCCATAGCTGCTTCAACGCCTTTGTTCCCTGCTTTAGAGCCAGAGCGTTCAATTGCCTGCTCTAAGTTTTCGCAAGTCAAAACGCCAAACCCGACAGGAATATTCGTTTCCATATTAACGTGAGCAATACCTTTTGAAGTTTCGGCTGCAACATATTCAAAATGAGGAGTAGCGCCTCTAATAACAGCGCCGACACAGATAATTCCGTCATATTTTTTTGAAAGAGCAGCCTTTTTTGCAGCAAGAACAAGCTCAAATGCGCCAGGAACTTTTATAATGGTTAAATCTTTTTCCATACCGCCGTGACGAATGATGCAGTCAACAGCTCCATCAACTAATTTGCTAACGACAAAATCATTAAATCTGCTGGCAATTATAGCAAATTTCAAGCCTTTTGCATCAAGCATACCTTCGATAGTTTTAATCATATTATCCTCCGAAATTAAATGTTATTGTTTTTTCTATAATCTATTAAATCTTTAATAGTTGCAATTTTTAAATCAAATTTTTTAGCGAAGATTTCTAAATCTGGCAATCTTGCCATTTCTCCGTTATCCTTTATAATTTCGCAGATAACCGCAGCACCTTTTAAGCCTGCAAATTTAGCCAAATCAACGCTTCCTTCGGTTTGTCCTTGCCGAGCTAAAACTCCTGAAGGATTAGCTTTGAGCGGAAAGATATGTCCCGGCATAACAATATCAGAAGGCTTGGCATCATCTTTAATTGCAGTAAGAATGGTATGAGCGCGGTCAAAAGCTGAAATTCCGGTTGTAACGCCTTTAGAAGCTTCAATAGAAACGGTAAAAGGGGTTGAAAAAGCCGACCTATTATTATCAGTCATCATAGGCAAGTCTAATTTTTCAACTAATTGAGGCTCCATAGCAAGGCAAACAAGGCCTTTGGCATAAGTAATCATAAAATTAATAATTTCCGGTGTTACTTTAGAAGCGGCAACGACAAGATCGCCTTCATTTTCTCTGTCTTCAGCATCGCAAAGAATAATCATTTTGCCGTTTTTAATATCTTCGATTGCTTGTTTTATACTACATAAAGCCATTTTCTTTTAAGAACTCCGCATTTATTTTAGAATCGCTTTTATTTAAGCAGTTATTAACATATTTAGCAAGGATATCTACTTCTAAATTAACATTATCAAAGACTTTCCAATAGTTAGCGTTAGTTTTATTTAACGTTTCCGGTATTAAGTTAACCTCAAACGAATCGGTATAAACATTATTAATCGTAAGGCTTATACCGTCAATAGCAATAGAAGCTTTTTTGGCTATAAATTTAATAATATCTTGCGGTACTTTAATTTTAATTTTTTTTGAACTTTGAACATTATTAATATGAGATATTTTGCCGATTCCATCAATATGGCCGGTTACAAAATGCCCTCCTAAACGTGAAGATAAAGTTAAAGCTCGCTCAATATTAACAATACTATTAATAGCTAGATTTTGCAGTGTAGTTTTTTGTAAAGTTTCTTCAGAAGCATATACAGAGAAAATGTTATCAAAAAAGCCTTCAAGTGTTAAGCAAACACCGTTAACGGCGATGCTTTCACCAAGCTGATAATCATTTATGGATATTTCCGGCTCAATAGAAATCTTTGCTTCACCGTTTTTCTTGGTAAAGTTTAAGATTTTTGCTTTTGCTAATATTAATCCTGTAAACATTTTTCCCTTTAATTTTAATATATTTTACATATAAACTTTTAAATAAAAAATGTAAACGGCTGTTATAAAAAAATCTTTTAACTTGATAAAGACGATTAATTGCTTTAATTAAAAAATATTATTTAAAAAAGGAGACGACAAATGACCTCAGTAGTAAACGTAAGCAAATGTGAAAGCTGTAAGAATTGTGTAGATGTATGCCCTGTAGACGCATTTCATCTGGGTCCTGATGCAGTAGTTATAAATCCGGATACTTGCATTGATTGCGGCGTATGCATTCCAGAATGCCCACAAGGAGCCATTACCACAGATAGTGATGCTGAAGAAAAATGGATTAAATTTAATGCTGAAAAAAGTGCAGAATGGCCTAATGCTTCTGCTTAATTAAAAAAAACAGCATTTAATATCAAAAAATAATTCTATCTTACTTGCCTGAAACAGTTAAGTTTTGGGCAAGTAAAGTAAAAAAATGATTTGTTAACCATTTTTTTCTGTTAATTTACAAAAATTTATGTTATAAGAGCACATTAAACGCTATTTTTGGGAGGCGTAATACAAATTTATTGCGGAAATACTGAATAAAACTATTGTTTTATTTATTTCTGTTTTTGACAAAAAACACTTGCATTTTTGTCTTTTTTGTGTTATGCACTAAAATTAACAATAATTAATGAAAAAAGGAAATTCTATGAACAATACATCATTTAATCAGGGTGAATTCGTAGTATATCCAACTCACGGGGTTGGTAAAATCACCGAAATTTGCAGCCACAAAGTTGCAGGTCAAAGCTTAGATTTAATAGTAGTTAGTTTTGATAAAGATAGAATGACGTTGAGGGTACCTTTAGCAAAAGCTGAAAAATCAGGTTTAAGAAAGCTGGCTAATCCAAATGTAATGGACGATGCTTTAACTACGCTAAAAGGCAGAGCCAAGACCAAACGTGCAATGTGGTCTAGAAGGGCTCAAGAATATGAGGCAAAAATAAATTCCGGAGATCCAATTTCAATAGCCGAAGTCGTCAGAGATTTATACAAATCATCAAAACAACAAGAACAATCTTATTCAGAACGTCAAATTTATGAACAAGCCTTAGGGCGCTTAGCAGGTGAGCTTGCCGCTTTAGAAAGAATTAATAATGAAGAAGCAACAAGTAAATTACAAACCATATTAAATCAACAGCTATCTTAAAAATAGATTGTTATTTTAAAAGCTCGAGGTAATATTTACTTCGAGCTTTTTTATTTTTTAAGAAACAAGGGGTTTTATGAACGATAATTCAAAATTTAAAGAGATTCTTTCCGGTAAAAGAATTTGGGCAATAGCCAGCATTCATTCTGATTATGAAAGGCTAAAAGCGCTGCACGCAGCAATAGCTCAAAAATATAAAGCCGGAGATGTTGTTATATATTTAGGCAACATAATAGGTCAGGGCAAAGAAGTTATAAAAACATTAGATGAAGTTTTATATTTCAGGAGAGCATTAATAGCCTCCATAGGGGCATCAGTTGAAGATGTTATATTTTTAAAAGGCTCATCAGAAGAAATGTTCAGGAAAATGTTACAAATTCAGTATGCCAATAATGCTAAAAAAGTAATGGAATATATGTTCTTGCACGGCTTAGCTACAGTTGTTGAGGCATATGGCAGCAGCGTTGAAGAAGCTCTTTCTCACTCAAATTTAGGCAGCGTATCATTATGTAAATGGGTAGAAAAATTAAGAAAAAATATGCAAAAATATGATGGTCATCAAAAATTCTTAAACAGTTTATTTTATGCAAGCTATACGAAAGATAAAAAGCTTTTATTTGTACATAAAGGCGTCGACCCTGACTTGCCGCTTTTGCAGCAGAAAGATAATTTTTGGTGGGGCAGCAGCAAGCCTTTTGAAAGATTAGGCGCCGCATATGAGGGATTCGGAAAAGTTGTAAGGGGGGCATCGGAAAATGCTGATTATGACAAACCGTTTTTTAGTCGTCACTTTATCACTCTTGATTTAGGCTGCGGGTACGGCGGTAAATTATGCGCTTGTCTTTTTGATGAAACTTTTAGCCCAATAGAATTAATAACTGTTTAAAGAATTTAAAAGCAAAAAGTTACGAGTAATTCCAAAATTTAACAAGGATTTTCTCGTAACTTTTGTTTTAGTTCGTAACTGCCAAGACTTGCTGCTCTTTTTAGGTCTTTAACCCAAAAAAACGGCAAATAATCATTATAATATCTTGAACTTCCCGCCTCAAGTCGAAGAGTATTAAATTCTTCTAATTGATAATCATCAAGATAATAATATGCCCCGCCATATTCCATACGAGGATGGTTTAACCCATTAACAAAACTTATAGTTTTGCTTTTTAACGGGAAATAATTCTTTGGTCGGAAATAAGGATTCCCTTGCCAAACTGGTCTTTGCCTAGGAGGAAACGATACCGACGAAATATACTTGCCATTATAATCGTAAGAAACGGTAGTAAAGCTCGTCACGTGATTGTACCCGAAAGGATTATAACTATAACCGTATCCGGAAGTAACAATACCGGCTGATGCAAAACAAGGCAGCACCAAAATGATTAACAGGAAAAATCCTATTAATCCATACCAAAATCTTTTGTGAAAATACATAATTATCAGGTATAATATACGCTTAAAACAGGTAAAAGTCAATAGTTTACAATTTATAACTATATATTGTTTAGGCGTCTGCTAAAAATACTATATATTGTTTTTTATCTTCCTAAGCTATAATA
>CAYWTE010000100.1:0-1869 GCA_964461145.1 uncultured Lactobacillales bacterium
CAATTCCACGGGCTGCAATGTCAGTTGCTACCAAAACACGCGTTAATTTACTTTTAAAATTACCCAGTGCTAATAGACGAGCATTTTGAGACTTATTGCCGTGAATTGCTTCAGCTTTAATATGAGCACGCGTTAATTCTTGCACAACCTTATTTGCTCCATGCTTTGTACGGGAAAACACTAATGCAGAAGCAACTGATTTATCCTTCAAAATATGCAGTAATAAATCAATCTTGTTTTTCTTATCAACAAAGTAAAGAAACTGCTGAATCATCTCAACGGCGGAGGTAGCCGGTACAACGGCTATTTTAACAGGGTTAACCAAAATAGAGTTCGCCATTTTTAAAATTTCGTGTGGCACTGTGGCAGAAAATAGAAGCGTCTGCCTTTTTATTGGAATTCTCGCAATGATTTTTTTGACATCATTTATAAAGCCCATATCTAGCATATGGTCAGCTTCATCCAGCACAAAGACGCTCACAAATCGCAAATTTACCAATCCTTGATTGATCAAATCGTCAAGCCTACCGGGTGTCGCCACAAGAATATCAACTCCATTTTTCAGCATATGTTCCTGCGGCTTTTGAGACACGCCACCAAATAATACACCGTATCGCAAGGCTGTATATTGTCCGTAGGTGCGAAAACTTTCAAAAATTTGAAGAGCAAGTTCTCTTGTTGGAGTTAAGATCAACGCTCGAATGTTTCTCGAGGCAGTTTTTGTTTTAGTCTCACCACTCAAAAGCTGTAATATAGGAACAGCAAATGCTGCTGTTTTCCCTGTTCCTGTTTGTGCGCACCCGAGCAAATCTCTACCGTTAAGAATGAGTGTTATTGCCTGCTCTTGTATGGGAGTAGGCAATACGTAGTTTTCGTTTTCCAGAGCCTTAAGGATTGATGGAATAATATTTAGTTCTTTAAATTGCATTTTTCTCCTTGCTTTTTTAGAAGTTAAGAATTTCGTCAAATCTATTTTGTCATTGTTAACGTATTTTTGTTCGAAAATTACTTAGGCTTTCACCTTACTTCCTGGCTTGCCTTGACAAATATCACAGCTATCTTATGTTGTCAAACCCCCGTCCCTGTGACACGTGCAGTATTTTCAAGTACATATCCAAGCGTTCATTGATATATCCAGCAAACAGTTTCTCCATAGTAGATAGATTGTGTTTAACATGATACTCATCAAAAGCATTGTAGTATGCAATACGATCCGTATACTTGATGTTTATAGGCGGAAAACCCGCTTTCATCAGTTCCAAATTCACAAGCAAACGTCCTGTTCTTCCGTTTCCGTCAATAAAGGGATGAATTCCTTCGAATTCGATATGGAATCGTGCCAATCTTGTTGCAGTATGCTCTTTGCTTGAGGCAAAATCAACCATTAACTGTTCCATTTTAGGTTGAATTAGATATGGCTGCACAGGTTCATGTTGTGCGCCCATAATGCGTACAGGAATGCGGCGGTATACACCACGGTCTTCCTTCTTGTCAGCAAGCACCAAATAATGAACCTGCTTTATGATACTCTCACTCATTGGAACATGGTCTTTTACCAGTTCACTGACAAATTCGAACGCTTCTTTGTGACCAACAGCCTCCAAGTGATCTTTTAGTGGTTTCTTATCGATGGTAAGACCTCTAAGTACCAGATCCGTCTCACGCAATGTTAGCGTATTTCCTTCAATGGCATTAGAGTTGTATGTGTATTCAACAATAAATTCCTCATTCAGCCTGGCAACTTCACCTTCTGTTAAAGGACGTCTCGTTTCCAATTCTTTCTTTTTGCGGTCAATCATATCCAATAAACTTTCAGCCGATTTATATCTGCCGTCAGCCGGTTTAACTGAGTCTGCTGGGATCTTCCAT
>CAYWTE010000100.1:1879-5223 GCA_964461145.1 uncultured Lactobacillales bacterium
ATATGCGCCAGGAATTTTTCCTTCAGAACAAAGAACCCGAATTCGTCTATCTGAAATGCCCCACTTTTCAGCGGCTTGTTTTATACTCATAAACATAATTATCCCTCCAGTCCTTCCTATTATAAGCCTTTATCGGAACAATAGCAACGATTTCGGAATAATGTTTATAAAAATATCGGAACAATACATAGGGTGTAACATCACATCGGTTTCCTGTTTAGTTTACACAGAATTGGAAATACCGGATAACACCTCTTACATTTCAGGGCAAAAATCTTACATTTCAAACCAAAAATGAGTTTCTTTATTTTTTTCTGGTAAAATAATGTCACAAGTTTTCAAAATAACGAGAAAGGAGTTAGTGCGAATGAATGTTGAGATTGACTATTAATGATTGAAAGGCAAGGTTTTAGTAAGCGTTGGCAAGTACGATACAAATCATATTAAAGAAAGAGGCCAAAACATGAGATCTAAGAGAACGTTGTCTTTTATTCTATCTTTAGCAATCCTATTTACAATACTCCTTACATTTTCTAACAAGGCGTATGCGTATCAGGAACTAAGCTCAGTATATTACGATAGAACAAACACATACGGTTATCGGCTGGACGAAAACGGTAATGCCCTCCTAGCTTCGTATAAGGGAAGTGGACCAAACTTTGTGATTCCGAGCAAGGTAGATGGTTATCCGATCACTTACATCGGCTCTGAGGTTGTTGTAAATTCTGACGAAATCAAAAGCATAACAATACCAGGTAGCATAAAAGATTTTGATGCTGGAGCTTTTTCAGGACTTTCAAACCTAGAAAGCGTTGTCATATCAAATGGTGTTACTTTTCTTAGCATTGGTATGTTTTCCGGGTGCGGAAAACTGAATAGCGTTTCGTTACCAGATAGCCTAGAAAGAATTGGTAGTTATGCATTTGAATATTGCACGTCGCTCGAAAGTATTTCACTACCAAATGGTGTGACATACATTGGGGAATGGGCCTTCGCTGAATGCAGTGCCCTTAGCAGGGTGAATATACCAAACTCTGTCACAGGGATTGGTGACTCGGCTTTCCGTTACTGTAACTCACTCAAAACCTTAAGCATCCCAAGTTCTGTAACAATAATTGATCACTATTCCACTCCTTTCGCTGGTGAGAATACTATGCTTCAGGTGGTTGATAATAGCTATGCCCTGTTATTTGCAAAAGAGAATAATATCAAATATACTGTTGTCGCTGACCCAAATAGAGTGGCTTTATCTTCTGTAAGCCTAGACAAATCTTCGTTAAACATTGGCATAAATGAAATCTATAAACGCACAACTCCAATATTTAGTCCAAGCACTGCTACCAATAAAGCAGTCACTTGGAAATCCTCGGACAAGAGTATTGCTACCGTTGACGAATATGGTCACATAGAACCCGTTTCTTTGGGTACGGCAACAATCACCGTAACAACGTTTGACGGCAACAAAACAGCAACTTGCACGGTAACGGTTGTGCCTGAAGTGGTAACCATTGATACAACGGTATACGACCCAAATGACAAAGCAGTTATTGATGAGTTGATAAAAAGTTTTGGTACAATCATTAACGTTGGGGTGGTTTGGAGTGAAAGCGAACCAAAAACAGTCATTGAGATGAATTTGTATGGACTTGGTGTTAAGGGAGCTCTTGATATCAGCAGACTGAAGCACTTGGTTACGTTTAGTCTTAAGGAAAGCCAGCTGACATCCATTAATGCGAGTGGATTGACATCGCTCAAGGTATTGGACGTTACGAATAACGCAGTAACCGCAATCAATGTTAGCGGCTGTACCGCACTCACCGTTTTAAACTGCAGTTATAACCGACTGGCTACCCTTGACCTTAGTGGGTTAGCCTCTTTAAGGTCGATGAATTGCTCCTATAATTATATCACAACAACAAAATCACTAATCGGGCTCGACAAATTACAGCAGTATGTCATGGTTGAGTTTGCTCCTCAGTATGTAAAATTAAGCCCGTATACACCACCGGTTAAAACAACGCCACCCGTAAACTTATCCATATATGAAAAAAACGAATCCTCTACCTTTAGTGATGCGGCTTATCTGACAAAAGATGGTGACCTTTGGTGTACAAAGAATCTCTATGGAAAGCCTTTAAAGAGCAAATCAATGAGCGATGTCATTGCAATCTCTTCCAATGGCAAATATGGCACGTTGGCAATTAAAAAGGACGGAAGTCTTTGGGGCTGGGCTATGAATAACACCTCAAAGTTAGCAGGAAAAGCAGATCAATCCTATATTGATGGAACAGTTATAAAAATAATGGACAATAATGTCGCCTCGGTTTCAGTAGGTAGTGGTTACGTGCTGGCTGTTTTAAAAGACGGCAGCCTTTGGGGTTGGGGTTCCAGTTCGGAAGGCGTCCTTGGAAATCAGGAGGAAGTAACCGACGTTGAACCATTCAAAATGATGGATGGAGTTGCTTCTGCTTATGCCGATGATGAGGGGAAACTTACGTTAATCATTAAGAAGGACGGCAGTCTTTGGGGCATGGGCAGAAGAGTGTTTTTCGGCTTAGAAAAATATGATAGTACCGGATGCGGATACATATCAACGCCTATGAAACTGATGGATAATGTTGCTTCCGCTTCCATAGTAAAAGAAACCATAATGGTAATCAAAAAAGATGGTAGTCTTTGGGGCTGGGGAGATAACTCGAAGGGTCAAGTAGGGGTAAAAACCACGGTCAAAGGTGATAACTCCATGGGCTTCCAGAAAGATTTTCGATCAGAACCTATCAAAATTATGGACGATGTTGTATTTGTCGCTCCCGGATTACAAACACTCGCTATTAAGAATGACGGCAGCCTTTGGGGTTGGGGAAATAATGCAGAAGGCGAGTTAAGCCAAATGCTTCGTTTGAATTATGGTATTTTGCCGACTTTGCTCATGTACGACGTTGTCTCAGCAGCAACTGAAGAAGGCACTTCAATTATACTGAAGTCGGATGGGACGCTGATCAAAATCGGTTTCACACCTGACGTAAAAGAAAATATCATGCTTCCCAATGCAAGCCCAACACCATCTCTCACAGCTACACCAACCGCTTCAAAGGTTTTAGTCAATGGCACTAAGATTAGTTTTGATGCATACAATATCAATAGCAACAACTACTTTAAGCTCCGTGACTTGGCAAAGGTACTGTCCAGCAGTGAAAAGCAATTTGAAGTTACTTGGGATGGCACAAAAAATGCGATTAATCTGATACGTGGCAAGAGCTACACAGTTGCCGGCGGAGAGCTTGCAGCGGGTGATGGCAAAGCAAAAACACCAACGCTTTCCACTTCTAAGATTTATATAGATG
>CAYWTE010000101.1:0-5219 GCA_964461145.1 uncultured Lactobacillales bacterium
TTCTTTTGAAGAAGGCGGGTATCTTCAGCAAAATTCTTTTGACTCGAGCCCATCTCCTTATCAAACCAAACCCACTATGAAAGTTCCGAATGCAATAGTTGTTTGCAGAACGTATGAATGTGCACCGGCAGATAGATTTATGTCGAGGGAATTTCTTTATAATTCAATGATTCAGCTTTTAGATAACAATATGGGCGCAAAAGTTCAAATTTGTGAAGGGGACGATAAATATCAGCGTTGTTATGATAACCACATAAGATTCCCGATAAGAGCAGGAGCAGCTGACGGTTTTGGCGTTATCCAAACGGCTCGTCTTTATGATATAAAATTAGATCGCTCTAATCATAAAGCAGACATAGTAATCGGTTTTGATATGTATTATAACGGAATGCCGATTGAATGTACGCCTTCAACAATGTCATTATTCTCAAGAAGTACTGAATATATGGTTTTAGAAGATTCAGGGTGGAGATGTAAATTCACCACAATGGGAACATCAATGCTTTCATTAGTTTTATCCGTAGACTTTTTAGACTTAGATTATGGAATTGTCGGAGGATTTTACTCATTAGGTTTGAGCGGTTCAGCTAGAGGCGGCTCGAACGGTTATATGCTAATTAAGTTTCAAAATAATTCATATCCTGAGAATCCAAGGTTTATTAGCCCTCATGATTTAGGCGGTAATGCTAGAAAAGCGATGATGCCGACCATTGATTTACAAAAGGCTTATGGAACATCGCAGATTCCTGCATCGCCGGAAGAAGCATTAGCTCCTAAAGTGCAAACTTTTTCTATAATGGACTATAATTCAAGCCAGCGGTCGGTTCCTCCTGCTACAATTCAGCCTCAACCCCAGCCTCAGCCTCAGCCTGATTTGCCTGTTTTAGAAGTTCCTGAAGCCGAAGCTCCAAAATCTTTAGAACCTTCTTCCTCATCATTAGAAAAGGATAAGCCGGAGGAAGAGCTTCCGCCAAAATAGCAATAAACACGCATAAGAAAGTTGGCATAAAAATTGCATTCTCTTATTTAAGATTAATTTAGAATTAATTAATCACAGAATAAAACAGTAAGGGGAAGAATAACCATGTCAAGTTCATCATTATCACTAGATCCTAACGTAAGAGCCAATTTAAGAGCTCTCAATTTAATAGAAACCTTAATGGAAAAGACGGAGAAAAGGAACAATTCTGGATATAAAATAAATTCAGCAATTGATGATCCTTCGGCATATTTTATGTCAAAAAGTCTTTCTAATAGGGCTAATATGCTCAATAATTTGATGGATTCGATAACATTAGCTGTAAATACAGTAGATTCTGCTGGGGGTGCGGTAGCCTCACTTCAAGATCTTTTAGATTTAAGCAAGAGTTATGCTAATGATGCTTTAGATGTTTCCAATGAAACATTAACGATAATAAGCAACGAATCGTTTTCTAGCACAGATATTTTAACCGAGCAAGTAGGTGTATTTGAAGGAGATGAGATAGAAATAACGCTATCTGGACAAGAGAGCAAGAGTATAAGCGTAAAAATATCGGCCACAGATACAATAAACAAGCTGGCAAATAAAATAAATACGGCAAATACTGAAGCCGGAGATTATAACATCACAGCAAAAGTAACAGACGGTAAATTAATAATAAGCCAAAAAGACGGACTTGAATTTCAAATAAAAGATAAAGTAGGCTCAGCCTCAATGGCATTAGGATTGCCGGCTACAAAAGCTTCAACATCTTTGGTTTTAAGCGGAAGTTTAGGGTTTAACGATAATTCAAGCATAGACATAACGGTAGGCGGCACCACAGAAACTATAACGGTGGGCAGCAGCACAACTAGGGACGATTTTATAGAATTAATAACAGATGCCTTTCCTGCATTAAGCGTAACGGTAAACGGCAGTGATGAGATAGTAATAACATCAGCAGTTCCGATGGATATAGTTGAATCTGGCTCTGATTATACATTAGGGGAAAGCCGGATAACTACTTTTACTGATTATGCAAGAGTTGAAGTAACAGTTGGAGCTGCGAGTTTTGAAGTTGCGTTTAATTCATCTGATGATACCAATGCAGAGATAATAAATAAACTTCAAACAGCGGCAAACAGTGCTTTAGGAGCAGGAGTTGTTACGTTTTCGGTAACATCAAACGGCAATCTTCAAGCGCAAACTGACACGGGTGTAAGCGTAAGCATAGCAGATGTTGAAATAGCAAGAACAACAGGCAATGTAGATTTAACCGGCATTGATTATTCCACTTTAATTGGCGGACAAATGACAGTGCAAATTGGCGCAGGGGCAGTAAAAACTATAGAGATAGAAGCCGCAGATGCAATTGATACGCCGGCTAAATTAAGAGATTTTGTTATAGCTGGTTTAGAAGACGGTGGAGATTATACTTCAGGCGTTGATTTTATTGTAGAATTAACGGCGGATAATTATTTGCAAATCACTTCACTTAACGAATCTGAGGCAATAGAAATAGACGGGGGCACATTAGATAAGCTGGCGACATCTTTAGGCCTTCAAGCAGCATCAACGGCTTATACTGGAACAGGAACAACCCATTTAAGCGGCGCATCTTTTGCAAAAGATACGCGTCTTAGCTCAAATGTTTTAAGTGTTTTAGGAATACCGACACAAAGCGGAGTTTTGAGCGTAACAACAGACGAGCAAACAAGCGGAATTTTAGATTTTAATAATGGCTCAAAAATAGAAGTAACCGTAGGCAGTAAAACTAAGATATTAAGTTTTGATGAAACAACAACAAGAGCGGATTTTATAGAAGAATTATTATCAGAATTTCCTGAATTAACGATAAATGTTATTAATAATCAAATATTTATAGATGCCGGAGAAAATAATTTAAAAATAATAGAAGCAGGTAAAGTTGTAAGAAAAGGGAATGAGGCGGTAACGGCATTTATTGATGACTCTAGAGTAGAAGTAACTGTAGGAGGCGTTAGCTTTTTTATTGATTTTACGGACGGAGATAGTCCGGCAGATATAATAAATAAACTTCAGGCGGAAACTGATAATATTATAGGAACATCGGAAGTAAGTTATGCACTTGATGGAACAGGTAAATTAGAAGTAACCACTAAAGCCGGAGTTTCTTTTAGCATAAAAAGCATAGCGTGGGAGAGGACTACCGGTGCAGCAGATTTAACGGCCTTAAATTATGCAGCTGATGTTGTCGGCAAGGCAATGAAAATTCAAATAGGGAGCGGTATAACAAAAAATATCACGATAGATGCAGATATTGATACACCGCAAAAACTTATGGATACAATAGCCGAACAGCTTTCAACAGATGCTTATACACAAGGGATACATTTTAATATTAAAATAACATCGGATAATCATTTGCAAATAACCTCATTAGATGGCGATGTTATCACAATAGATGAAGGCACAGCGGGAGATTTAGCAAAAACATTAGGGCTCTCAACAACGTCAGTAAGTTATACAGGAGAGGGTGCTAATCATTTAATAGGGGAAGAAATAAGCGTAGACAGGGATTTATCCTCTAATATAATATCGACATTAGGCCTAGCAGGAGATTTTGCCTCAACTAACAGTGATAATCTAAGAAAATCATATTCAGAACAATTTAATGCGATGTTAATTCAAATTAATCAGCTGGTAAAAGATTCTGTTTATAATGGCATCAATTTATTAAATGGGAATGATTTAACAGTATTATTTAATGAAACCAGAACATCGAAAACAGTTATTTCTGGTCAAAAAGTTGATTCTAAGGGTTTAGGGCTAACAAAAGCTTCAAATCAATGGTTAACTAAGGAAGATATCACAGCAGCATTAGAGCAAATTGATTTAGCAACGAGTATATTAAAAGATTTCAGCACATCTTTAGGCAATAGTTACAGCTTTTTAGAAAATCGCATCAGTTTCAGTGAATCTATGAAAGAGATATTATCAAACGGCAGTACGGATTTAATAGCTGCGGATGTTGAAGAAGAATCGGCTAATTTACTGGCATTAGAAACAATGCAGTCATTAGCAATGAATACCTTAAGCTTAAGTATATCAAGCAATAAAAACATATTAACATTATTTAATTAAAAGCGAGCTAATAGTTGACTCTTTTATATAAAAATAATAAAACGAGATAAATAAGAAAAAGGGGCTATAGCTCAGCTGGGAGAGCGTCGCGTTCGCAATGCGAAGGCCAGGGGTTCGATCCCCCTTAGCTCCACCAAAAATAAAGTGATAAGGGAAAAATTATGCAAGAAAGTATCATTCAAGAGCAAGATTTAGAACAAAACAGTTATGATTTAGTAAATTACGAGAGCCACGCATTTTTTATGACAACGCCTTATAATCTTTTCACAATAGGTAAAATTTTCGGTCATAATGCACCGGATTTTAACAAAGCCAAAGTTTTAGAATTAGGTTGTGCCGGCGGAGGAAATATAATTCCGCTTGCAAGTTTATATCCCAATGCTTCTTTTGTCGGCATAGATTTATCAAAAAAGCAAATCGAGCAAGGCAAAAAAGTAATAGAAGATTTAGGGCTAAAAAACATAGAGCTCAAAGCAATATCTATTACGGATATTAAAGAAAGCTTTGGCAAGTTTGATTATATAATTTGCCATGGAGTTTTTTCTTGGGTTCCGCCTGAAGTTCAAGAAGCAATACTTAAAATCTGCTCAAAAAATTTAACAAAAGAAGGTTTGGCATACATTAGTTATAATACTCTTCCCGGATGGAATATGGTTAAAACGATAAGGGATATGATGCTTTATCATTCAAAGAGATTTAAAGATGCAAAAATGAAAATAGAGCAATCAAGAGCCTTATTAAAATTTGTTGCGGAAAATAGTAAAAATACTAATAAAAATTATAATGAAGTCGTGCAAAATGAATTAAATTTATTGAACAATCAGGCAGATTACTATTTATTCCACGAACATTTAGAAGATAACAATATTCCGATGTATTTTTCAGATTTTATAAAAATGGCGGAAAAGCACGAATTAAAGTTTTTATCAGAAACTAATTTTAAGGCGATGCTTTTAGATAACTGGCCGCAAGGAGTTAAGGAAGTTCTTAAAAATGCAGGTAAAATAGAAGAAATAGAGCAATATTTAGATTTTATAACCAATCGCCGCTTTAGAATGACTGTTTTATGCCATAAAGATGCAAAAATTAATCGTAATATTGATTTTAATGTTATAAAAGAAGGCTATTTAATGCC
>CAYWTE010000102.1:0-5155 GCA_964461145.1 uncultured Lactobacillales bacterium
CCGAACCTGCAGCAATTCTATTTTTTCTGGAAGCCTTGATTATTTCAGGGAAAGTTCGCTCTTTTTTAGTCATAGAAAGGATAATAGCTTCCTGCTTTTTCATAACATCTTCATTAAGCCCTGCTTTTTCAAGCTGGGAATGCATTTTATTAACCCCTGGCATAAGCGATAAAATGGATTTAATCGAACCCATTTTTTTAATTTGCTGCATTTGCGCTAAGAAATCATTTAAGGTAAATTTACCGGATATAAAGTTATTAGCGAGCTTTTCTGCGTCTTCTTTTTGTATTTTAGAAATAGACTGCTCAACGAGGGAAACAATATCTCCCATTCCTAAGATTCTAGAGGCAATTCTTTCCGGATAAAAAGGCTCAATATCGGATATTTTCTCGCCCACACCCATAAACTTAATCGGAACGCCGGTAATGCCTTTCATTGAAAGAGCCGCTCCGCCTCTCTGGTCGCCGTCAATACGGGTTAAAACCACGCCGGTTAAAGGAATTTTATCATTAAACTCTTTTGCAACTAAAGCAGCATCTTGACCAATCATAGAATCGAGGACAAGCAGGCTCTCATTAGGCTTAGCAAACTTATGAACCTCTATAACTTCCTCGATTAATTCATTATCAATATGCAGCCTTCCTGCGGTATCTAAAATTAAAATATCATACCCACCTAAAGTAGTTTCTTTTAAGGCTCTTTTAGTTATATCTAATGGTTTTTGACCTTGTATAATCGGCAGATTGTCAACGCCGATTTGTGAGGCTAAAGTTTGTAGTTGCTCTTGAGCGGCAGGACGATAAACGTCAAGGGAAGCAAGCAGAATTTTTTTGTTATGCTTAATTTTTAACAAGTTGGCAATTTTAGCTGAAGTAGTAGTTTTACCTGAGCCCTGTAAACCGAGCATTAAGAATATGGAAGGAATATGTTTAAAATCAAGCTCTTGAACCGAGCTTCCTAAAGCTGCAACTAAGGTGTCATTTACTATTTTAATAATTTGCTCGCTAGGCTTAACCGATTTAATAACTGCTTCACCTAAAGCTTCATCTTTAACCTTATTAACAATATCTTTCACGACGGGCAAAGCAACGTCAGCCTCTAAAAGAGCAATTCTAACCTCTCTTAAGGCGGTATCAATGTCTAAGGCGGTTAATTTTCCTCTTGCCGTAAGTTTATCAAAAACGGCGGATATTTTATTTGTTAAATTATCAAACAAGACTTAATCCTTTAATTTTATTTAAAAACAATTTTTGCACCGATGAGCGAACCTTCGCCAGTCGATGTACCCCCGCAAGAGCCATAAACAAATTGAATCAATAGATTAAAAATGCTCAGCAAGAATATTTAAAAACAATAAATTAGAAGAACTTATAGAATCACTTTATCCGCAAGTCAAGAAAAATATTTTATTGACAAAATGTGTCCAATAGTGATATGAGGGAAATGAAAAAATTATTTTTACAAAAAAATTTGCACAGTATTTGAACAAAAAACACAAGAAACATCACGGAGGTGATAAAAATGTGTTTACTAGCCAGCTTTAGGCCGGTTGAAGGATTCGTTCCTCCCCCTGAAAATCATTGTCGTTATGATATGCAAATTCTTTGCATCAATTGCGGAGAATGCAAAAAGACAGGAATTAAAAATGAGCATTAATTGCTGTAAAAACAGCCATAATAAATGCTCAGGGGTAAATTGCGGAGTTTTTTGCCCGATGGGCTTATCCAGAGTAAAGCCAAAAGAACAAAAAACTGCAGGTTCAGGAAGTTTTTTTAATCCTTCCCTGCGGAGAAGATAAAATGAGCGAAATAATGGTAGCAGATATTGCCGTTATGAATGGAGAGGTTATAAAAAAATCTCTCGGTATCGTTGAGAAAAAAGGCAAATGTGGAAACGAATGCCCTTGCGGCGTTCACATTTGCAGCGGTAAAGTGGGGCAGGAAGATTTGAATTAATATGAGTGAAGAAAGCTCACCATCTAATCATCTTAACTTTTGCATTCCTGGGAGAATCTCGGGAAGCAAGCCGCAAGAGCCGATTGAAAAGAGGACTTATGACCCTGATGATTTGCTATCATTTGATAGAGCAGGCAAGTAAGCCTTTTTTTTATTCTTTTTTTAACAATATTGAATTAAACTAAGCAAATTATGATAAAATTTAGCAAAATGAACGGGCTTGGCAATGATTTTGTAATCATTGATGAGCGGGCATATCCTCAAATAGTAAATCTTAATATTGAAGATTTAAAGAAACTTTGTGACAGAAAGCTAGGTATAGGCTGTGATCAGCTGATAGTTATAAGAAATCCTCTTGAAAGTGATGCCGATATAGCAATGGGCATATATAATCCTGATGGTACGGAGGTTGAAGCTTGCGGCAACGCAACGAGATGCATAGGTTTTTTGCTTTCTAAAGAAAAGAAGAAGGAAGATATAAAAATAAAAACTAAAGCAGGAGTTCTAACTGCAAAAGTAGTTAAAGATAATATAATTGAAGCTGATATGGGAAAAATAAACCCTATAGATTTTTCAGAAATTAATATTGATAGTATGGATATAAAATTAAATAACCCGAAAATAATAAAATCATCTGCAATATCTGTAGGTAACCCGCATTTAGTATGCTTTATAAAGAATTTTGAAGATATAGATATAAAACATTGTGGCGAAAAATTAGAGCATCATTATTTATTTAAAAACAAAACCAATGTTGAGTTTGTTAAAGTAATCGATAAAAATAATATTCAAATGCAAGTCTGGGAAAGAGGAACGGGTATAACGCTTGCTTGCGGTACGGGAGCGTGTGCCAGCGCTTATGCAGCATATAAATTAGGACTTTGCGAGCCAAACGTTAAAGTTCAAATGCTGGGGGGAGATTTAGATATTTATATAACAGAAGAAGACCACACATTAATGTGTGGGGAAGTTTCACTTAATTTTATCGGTGAAATTGAAATATGAGTAAAGAAATAGAGTTTATAACTCTTGGCTGTAGGGTTAATTTTTTTGAGAGCGAATTAATCAAACAGCATTTTGAAAAAATAAATATTCCAAAAAATAAACTAATAATTATAAACACCTGCTCAGTAACTGGAGAAGCAGATAGACAATCTCGCCAGCTTTCCAGAAAAGCAAGAAAAGATAATCCTAAAAGTTATATTTTAATAACGGGCTGTTCGGTAGAAGCAAATAAAGCGGAATATGAACAGATGGGGGTAGCTGATGAAATATGGGATAATGGGCAAAAGCAGCAAATATTAAAAGGAAAAACCATAAGAGATTATCATAACAAATGCAAAGCGTTTATTTTATGTCAAATGGGCTGCGATCATCAATGTACATACTGCATAATCCCAAGTTTAAGGGGCAGGGCTGAAAGTCTGGCGATAAGTCATATCTTAAAAGAAGCACAAGATTTAAGCGATAGGGGCTATAAAGAATTAATATTAACGGGCATTGATTTGGGCTCATATAATTTTAAAAACAAGAATTTAAGCGATTTAATAGAAGAGATTTATGAACATACGCCTAATTTGCAAAGGCTTCGTTTAGGCTCAATTGATCCTTTAACTATTGACCATAAGATGTTTAAAATAATAGAAAATCCTAAATTTATGCCGCACATACACTTATCAATACAATCGGGCGATGATTTTATCTTAAAAAAGATGGCAAGGCGGCATAGACGTGATGATATAATAAAATTATGCCAAAAGTTAAGAGAGATAAGGCCAGATATTGCCATAGGGGCGGATTTTATAACGGGTTTCCCTAATGAAACGGAGGAAATGTTTGCAAATACGGTAAATTTAGTTAAAGAATGTGGCCTTACACATCTTCACGTTTTTCCTTATTCAGAAAGAAAGGGCACTGCTGCAGCATTAATGGATAATCAAGTACTGATTAATAAGCGCCGAGTCCGAGCAAAAATATTAAGGCAAATAGGAGATGAGGCTCATTTAAGCTTTATGCAAAAGTTTATCGGCAGAGAGCTTGAAGTATTAGCCGAGCAGGAGAATTATGGTACTTCCCCTCATTTTTTAAGTGTAAAGTTTTCAAACAAGGCGAAAGTAGGAGATATAATCAAATTAAAAATAACAGGAATTAAAGGCAAACATTTAATTGTTTAAAGTTCTTCTAATAGTTCATTAGACGAGCCTTTCCTGCCGATATGAATCTCTCTGTGAACATATACGTTTTGAATAAATCCAAACCCTGCCATAAGAGAAATCATAGCTGTTCCGCCGTAAGAAATTAAAGGCAGCGGCACCCCAACAACGGGAATAAGTCCCATCACCATAGAAGTATTAATAATCACATAAAGTGTAAAGTTGCTGATTAATCCTAAAGCGAGGATTTTCCCGAAATAATTTTGACATTGAGAAGCAAAATAAAAACCGTAAATAATAATAATTCCAAAAAGCATTAATAAAATCAAACTTCCGGTTAATCCGAATTCTTCCGCAAACATCGTAAAAATAAAATCAGTATGTTTTTCGGGGAGGAAATTAAGGTGGGATTGCGTACCGTTTAAGTACCCTTTACCGAAGATTTTTCCTGAGCCGAAAGCTATTTTTGATTGAATAATATGATAGCCGCTACCTAATGGGTCTCTTTCAGGGTCGAGAAAAGTAAAAATACGCTGTTTTTGATAATCGTGTAAAAATTGCCAAGCGATAGGGATAATGGCAAGACCGATACCTCCGACGAACAAGAATTTCCATATTTGCACGCCGCTTAAAAAAAAGAGAATAAGAGCAATCATCATCAGCATAGAGCCCGTTCCTAAATCCGGCTGTTTTAATATCAATGCAGCAGGAATAAGCGTTAAAAGTGCAGGGAATATGAGGTAGCTGGTTTTTCTTATATCATCATTATAAGAGCTGTGAAAATACCTGGCTAAAACGAGAATTAACGATATTTTCATCAATTCTGAAGGCTGAACGGTAAAAAAACCGAGGTTAAGCCATCTTTGAGCCCCCATTCCGATATCCCCTTTTATTTCAACGGCAACAAGCAGCATTAGAGATATAAAATAAAAGGCATAAGAATATCTAAACCAAAATTTTATATCAATAAGAGCAATGATGATAGCTAAAAACAATCCTGCGGCAAATTTCATAGCTTGAGGTATAACCCAAGGAGTGGTTTTACCC
>CAYWTE010000103.1:0-4844 GCA_964461145.1 uncultured Lactobacillales bacterium
ATTAAGCTTTTTAGCGTATCCGTAAATAATATTAGCAAAATAACTTTTTGCTTCCCGCGCAGCTATTTCAAGCCCTGGCTCCTCAGCAAAAGTAAATTCCGAGCAATAATGCTGACCAAAAGCATCATTGGAAAACAAAATAGCATCTTCAATAGCATAAGTTACCATAGATTCCGGCCAATGTAGCATTGGGATTTCCATAAACCTTAGAGTTTTAGAGCCGATATTAATTTCTTCAAAACTTTTAACAACCTTAAACTTCCAACCTGTTGTATTATAATGCTCAGAAAGTGCTTTAACGCCTCTTTCACAAGTAATAATCTCGATATTAGGATTAATTTTTATAATTTCAGGAATCGCCCCTGAATGATCAAGCTCAGCGTGGTTAGATATCAGATAATCAATTTTAGAGATATCGATAATATCCTTAATTTGCTGAATAAATTGTTCAGAAAATTTATAATGAACCGTATCAATAAGGGTTATTTTCTCATCAACAACAAGGTAAGAATTATAAGTGGAACCATTAGGGGTTAAATATCCGTGAAAATTTCGCAAATTAGGATCTCTTACCCCAACATTATAAACTTTATCCGCGACTTTAACCCCTTTCATAGGCATCTCCTTTATTTCATAATAATTATTCCATTAATTTTTGCAGCCAGCTTTTTTTCTTTTTCTTCAAATTAGCCGGAGGATTTTGCGAACCGGAAGATTTAACCGGAGCAGATTTTTCAGACAAGTCCTGTTTTACTTCCGGTTGGACTTCTTTTATTTCTCTTTTATCTTTTTTATCTGCTTTATCTGTATTTTTCCTTCTAATATTTTTATTTTGCCCTCTATTTTTCTTCCTTTTCCCATCATATCGCATTAATTCCGGTTCAGCAATTTCTTCAATATTATCATACTGAACATTATCTTCAGGAGCAAAATTTTCTTGAATAATTATCTCATCTGCAATTTCAGATGACACTTCTTGATTAGATTTTATTTTATCACCCTTATAATTTTTCTTAAGACCTTGCTTATTTTGCTTTCTCTTATCTTTATAATTTTTAGCATTTTCATTTAAGATTACTTCAATTTTATAATCAGCGAAATTTTTAACATTATCATCAGGCTCAACTATAATTTGAACATTATATTTTATTTCTAGAGCAGATAAAGTTTCTCTTTTATTATTAAGAAGGTAAAAAGCTTCTTCTTCAGGAACTTTAATGATTATTTCTTTCGTTACATCAGGAATAATTTCCTCTTCAATTAATCTTAAGTAATAACAAGCTGATGATTGGAAAGATCTTATCACTCCTTTTCCTTTACAATAAGGGCAAGTATGATAGCTCATCTCTAAAAAGCTTGAGAAAGTGCGCTGTCTTGAAAGTTCCATAAGCCCGAATCCGCTAATTCTAGCCATTTGAATTCTTGAACGGTCTTTTTTCAAAGCCTCTTTCATCCTTTTTTCAACCATATGATTATGCACGGTTTCTTCCATATCAATAAAATCGATAACGATTAACCCTGCAAGATTCCTAAGCCTTAGCTGCCTTGCGATTTCATCAGCTGCTTCTAAATTAGTTTTAAGAGCAGTTTCTTCGATATTTTTTTCTTTAGTAGCTTTTCCTGAATTGACATCGATTGCGACCAAGGCTTCCGTAGGATTAATAACAAGATACCCGCCTGAAGGAAGCTCAACATTAGAACTATGAAGCTGTTCAATTTTTTCTTCAACCCCATAATATTGGAACAAAGAAACGGCCTCATCTTTAAATAACCGAACCTTTTTAGCGTGAGAAGGAGTAAGCACCTTCATAAATTCTTTAGCATCTTTATAGCTTTCTTCGCCAGCAATAACGATTTCATCAATATCCCTTGAATATATATCACGAATTGAACGTTTAATAAGATTACCTTCTTCGTGAATAAGCTTAGGGGCATTAGATTTAAGGGTTGTTTCTCTAATTTTATTCCACGTTTTAGTTAAATAGTCATAATCCCTGACTATTTCCTGTTTAGTCCTTTCTTTTCCTGCAGTACGAACAATAACTGACATATCTTCAACTTCAGGAAATTCTTTAACGATATCTTTCAACCGATGCCTATCTGCGGGATTAACTATCTTCCTTGAAACTCCGCCTGCATTTGCAGTATTAGGCATCAACACACAATA
Source organism: uncultured Lactobacillales bacterium (assembly GCA_964461145.1). Taxonomy (GTDB): domain Bacteria; phylum Pseudomonadota; class Alphaproteobacteria; order CAYWTE01; family CAYWTE01; genus CAYWTE01. Next base: position 2,168 of record CAYWTE010000103.1, read on the forward strand.
TCTTCCTGCTAAGGATAAATAAGTAGTAAGAGCAGCCCCTTTATTTCCTCTTTCTTCTTTAACTATTTGTATCAAAACGACCTGATTTTTTTTGAGTACGTCCTGAATTTTATATTTACGCCGAATATCAGAGTGAAGACTTCTACCCGAACGGCTTTCGATTTCTTCTTCAAAATCAACATCATCTGCTTCATCAGAAATATTTTCAGTATCTATAGATGGTGCTTCGTGAGATATAAGGTCATCATCAGCATCATTTAGCTCATCGAATTCTTCTGGGGAAGTTTCGAACATCGGTTCACTGATATTAACTTCATCAGGCTCATATTTATTCTGAGTAACTTCTTCAGTATTTTTTTGATTAGCGATTTCTTCTTTTTCTTCTTGGGGAATCTGGAAATAAGAAGGATGGATTTCATTAAAAGCCAGAAAGCCGTGCCTTTCTTCACCATAATCGACGAAAGCAGCTTGTAGTGAAGGCTCAATTCTGGTAATTTTAGCTAAATATACATTACCTTTATTTTGTTTTCTGGTAGATGTTTCGACCTCAAACTCTTCTAATTTCTCTCCATCTATAACAACGACACGTTTTTCTTCTGTATTTGTGCCATCTATTAGCATTTTCTTTGACATAATTTAAAAATCTCCATAAATTCAATAACGGCGAACTATTTTTGCCGCTGTAAAACTGACCATTTTCGGCAGAGTTATTAAGTTTTAATAACATCAATATTTTAATAAAAAGTATCATTTTAAAAAATTAACTCACTTCCGATAAAAAAACTTTTTTACAGGATACACAAAATAAAATATAAGAACAACGATTATTTTCAAAATTTAATATTTTTTTTACTAAAAGAAGGAAGAATAAGAGTTGTAAGATTTTGAAGGGAAAAAGATGAACAAAACTATCCTGTTAGATAAAAAATTATCCAGGAGGGATTTTATTTATGGACTATTAAGTTGTAGTGCAGGTTTATTTTTATTCCCGAAAAGAGTATTCGCCTCTGCTGCTGTAAATTCATTAAGACTAGGCAGCCAACCGAACGGATTAAGATTAGTTTTAGATTTAACTGAAGAAGTAAATTACCGTGTATTTTTATTAAGCAACCCCAAAAGAGCTGTAATTGACGTTAAAGATTGCTTAATTATGGGAGATTTACCAAAAAAAAGCGGCACAAATGACAACTCTGAAATAATCGCAAAAATTCGCAAAGGAGCAACAACACCTGAATATTCAAGATTAGTTTTAGATTTATCACAAAACCTTATAGTAAAAAAAGTTTTTTATCTTCCTCCGCAAAGTGGTTTTAATTGGCGATTAGTTATTGATTTCATAAAAACTGATGATGAAACTTTTATAAACAGCTGCGGAATTAATAATTCTATCACAAAAAACAAAACCATAGCCTTTGCAAAAGATATTAACCAAAACGCACAAATAAACACGCAGAGTATTTCTATAAAAAAACCCGTTATAGTTTTAGATCCTGGTCACGGCGGCAAAGACCCCGGAGCGATTGGATATTCAGGAGAATATGAAAAAAATATAACATTAAAGGCCGCAAAATCATTAAAAAAGGCCTTAGAAGCAACAGGTAAATATAAAGTATATTTAACCAGAGAAAGTGACGAAACTTTATCTTTAAGAGAACGAATAGCAAGAGCTCATAAATATAAAGGCAACTTATTTATTTCTATGCACGCCGACGCCAACTGCAAAAGAAGTACAAAAGGAGCCTCAGTTTATACCTTATCAGAAAAAGCCTCTGATAAAGAAGCCGCTGCATTAGCTGAAAAAGAAAATAAAGCCGACATCATCGCCGGAGTAGATTTAAGTGCCAGCCCTGAAGTTGCAGACGTATTAATAGATTTGTTACAAAGAGAAACCTTAAATTCATCAGCAATTTTTGCCGGAATAATGCTTGATAAAATGACCAAGCAAAACATTTGCTTATTAAGAAACACACATCGTTTTGCGGGATTTACCGTATTAAAATCGCCGGAAATTCCATCAGTATTATTAGAAATGGGTCATTTATCAAACAAACAAGAAGAAGAACTATTAAAGCAAAATTGGTACAGAATGAAAATTGCCAATGCCGGTTTAGAAGCTATTAATTCTTATTTTGCAAAAATAAACACTGCATTATTATAAGAATAATTCTTGAAAAAGAGAATAAATAATCATATAAAACATCTATGACAAAAAACATATCGATATACAGATACATATTAGACCTCATGCGAAACTCCTTTTTAAGAGATAGATGCGAGGAGTGCGTAACGGAAAAACTTGAGCGTACTTTATGTTACGTGAGTTTTGAGTACCGCAAAGGACGAAGCAGATGCACTTAAAAAGAAGTTTCGTATCTGGTCTATTATTTAATTTAATAAGCATAGCGCTATTTGCAGCCATATTAGGCGGCATTATTAGCGTTTATATTTTGTTTGAATACAGCAGGGATTTACCTGATTACAGACAGCTTTCCGATTATAAACCAAGAGTAACAACCAGACTTTATGCAGGAGATGGCAGCCTTTTAGCTGAATACGCCAATCAAAGGCGATTATTTGTCCCGATAGACAAGATACCCGAGAGGATTAAACAAGCTTTTATTTCCGCAGAAGATAAAAGGTTTTACTCTCACATCGGTATAGATTTCATAGGAATTTT
>CAYWTE010000103.1:4854-5060 GCA_964461145.1 uncultured Lactobacillales bacterium
TTGCTAATATACATAAACTAGCCTCAGGAAGAAGGTTAGAAGGAGCCTCAACAATAACCCAACAGGTAACAAAAAACGTATTATTAACAAGTGAAAGAACATTAAAACGTAAAATAAAAGAAGCAATTTTAGCTTTAAGAATGGAAAGAACATTCGATAAGAATCATATTTTAGAATTATATTTAAACGAGATTTACTTAGGCTCA
>CAYWTE010000104.1:0-5022 GCA_964461145.1 uncultured Lactobacillales bacterium
TCATCTACATCTTTAATTAAAAGTTCAATATCTGTTATGTCATTTGATTCAGCAATACCTATGCTTACTGTTATGCCAATTTCAGAAGTGTGGCCATTTTCATCTTCATAAAAAACAGAATTATTTGCAATTTTTCCCCTTATTCTATCGGCAACAATTAAGGCATTTTCCATACCTGTTTCCGGCAAAACTATTATAAATTCTTCTCCTCCGAATCTGCCGATTATATCAGATTCTCTTAAAAGTTCTGAGCAAGTATCCGTTATCATTTTTAATACTAAATCTCCGGCTTGATGACCGTAAGTATCATTAACGTTTTTAAAATGATCTGCATCTATCATTAAAACTGTGAAAGTTAAGCCATATCTATTTGCACGATTAAGTTCATTTAGCATCAATTCTTCCAATTGTCTGCGATTATAAATGCCGGTTAAAGGATCTCTAGTAGCTTGATCGTAAAGTATAATCTCTTTCTCTTTACGGTTGGTTATATCTTGGAAAGCCATATATAAAGCTAATTCGTAATCAAAATCTATTACTCTGGCTGAAACAGAAATCCAAAAAGTGTCCGTGCTATCAGCTTTTTTTGCAAGTATTTCAAAGTCTTCTACTACTGGCGTGTTTTCTAGTTTGGAAAATAATAATTTTCTTGAAGCAGGATCAGCAAAATATTCTGAGGTTTTATATTTGCCCGGTGTCGACAAACTAATGTTAAACATTTGTGCAGCTTTTTTATTTACTAACATTAAGCTATCGTCTTTTAAATGACAAATAATAATAGGAAATGGAGATGATTGTATTATTAATTTTAATCTTTTTCGTGATTCTGCAGCATCTATTTCAAATTCATTTCCTCTTTGCCAGATTAAATTGTTTGAAATCAGCATCATTCCAAGCAAAATAGCCATACAAAAAGAAGGAAGGATAAACCAAACATAAGTTAATACGGCTCCGTAAGAAAAATATATTAAAATATAATATAAAGACATTCCGGCTAATGACCATCCGCTTAATTTAAAGCCGGAAGTTTTTAAATAAGATCTGGTTTGAATCATACAAAAAGCTAAAATAAAATGTCCAAAAGCAGCAATAAAACTACCAGGGTAATAGACTTGATTCTTTGCTCCGAATTCTAATAAAAATCCTAGAGTTAATAAAACTATAAATAAGGCTAATATTGAGGCATTATTTATTATTTTCCCTAATATTTTTAATCCTCCAGCGATGAAAAATGCAGAGCTGGCTGAAACGCTAAGGTTTATTAATGAAATTAAAAATATAAAACTAAAGCTGTTATTTAAATCTTCTTTTAAGATATACCCAAAAAGAGGGCTGAATAAAATAAACGGAATTATACTGCTAAAACCACATAAAATTTCTAAAAACCCTTTGTTTGCACCAGGAAGCTTTCTTATGTAATTTGTAGCTAAAATTATGGCCATTATACAAATAACCATAGAGCAAATTTGCGATAAGGTTATTGAAAATGGAACTTCGGTTAAAATGGTATTATGCATCAATTTTTATCCCTTTAAAAGGAGTTTCGTAATACAGGTCTATTTTAAGGGTCATTTTAATTAAATAATGTTTATATATCGTTAATTTATAATTTTTTTGAAAAATCTTCAGCATAAGGGTTAGCACCCTTCCTGACCGTTATTCTTAAAGGGATTCCTTTCAATTTAAAACATTGCGCAAGATTATTGTGAATGTATTTTAAATAACTGTCAGGCAGTCCTTCAGGATTGCTTGAAAATATAAAAAATGAAGGAGGCCTCGTTTTTGCTTGAGTTATATATTTTAATTTTATTCTTCGGTTGTTTTTTCCTAACGGAGGAGGGTGCGCTGAAGTGATATCCTTAAACCATTCGTTAAGAAGAGCAGTTTTTATTCTGGTATTCCATTTTTTGTAAACTTCAAAGACTTTATTCATTAAAATCTCTAAGTTTTGACCTTTTAAGGCACTTATGGTAACTGTGGGGACTTCTTTTACTTGAGTAAAGGAATGCGTTAATTTATAATTTAATTTTTCTAAAGCTTCTTTTTTATCGTGGACAGTGTCCCATTTATTAACGGCTATAATTAAACACCGACCTTCTTCAATTACTTTGCTGGCTAAGGTTAAGTCTTGCTTATCTAAAATAGCGTTGCCATCTAATACTAATATTACTACTTGTGCCATAAAAGCGGCTCTTTTTGAACCCGCAACAGAAAGTTTTTCTAAGTCAGAATAAATTTTTGAGTGTCTTCTTATCCCAGCCGTATCAGTTAATTTAATTTTTTTATCTTGCCATTGCCAGTCAACACTTATGGCATCTCTGGTTACTCCCGGCATATCTCCTACCAACATACGTTCATCTTTTAATAAGGCATTTACTAATGTTGATTTTCCCACATTAGGACGGCCGAATATTGCAAGATTTATCGGCTTATCTTCTTGAAGAGCCTCGTTTTCTTCAGTAGTTATTTCCGACGCTTCTTCTTCTTCTTCTTTAACAGGTTCGTTTTTAATTTTTTCTTGGTAATACGGTAAAATAGCCTCAAAAAGATTTTCCATACCTAATCCGTGTTCGGCAGAAATAATTATCGGGTTGCCAAATCCTAATTTTACTGCTTCAAAAGCAGAGATATTATCATTTTTATTTTCACATTTATTAGCAACTAAGATTACTTTTGTTTTGCTCTTTCTATAAATTTCTGCAAAATAAGAATCTAAAGGCGTTAATCCTGCCTTGCCATCAATTAAAAGAAGGCCTAAGTCTGCATCACTTAAAGCTTTTTCTGTTTGAATTTTCATTGAATGCTCTAAAGTTCCTGATTTTGCATCTTCTAAACCGGCAGTATCTATAATATTAAATTTTATCCCAAAAAGAGATCCTTTACCTTCTTTTCTATCTCTTGTTACGCCCGGTTGGTCGTGAACAATGGCCATCTTTCTCCCTATTAATCGATTAAAAAGAGTAGATTTGCCAACATTAGGGCGACCAATTATGGCAATTGTAAATTTTGAGTTTTTTGTTGTCATTTGTTTATTTTTATTTATATGCGTAAAGGTTGCCTTCGTCAGTTAATATTATCATTTTCCCTTGAGCAATGATAGGCGGAAGAGAAATACTTTCTGATATGTCTTCTTTGCCTAAAATTTCCCCTGTGTAAGGAGATATAGCGAGTAGTTCTCCATTCGAGCCGCCGACTATTAATCTATCAGAAATTAAAGCAGGGCCACTCCACCAAATTAAGCCTTTTTTATCTTCAGCATCTTTATATTTTGGAAGCTTGTTAACCCAAATAATATCTCCGCTTTCTGCTTTTAAGGCTAAAATTTCGTGATTGTTTGTTAACATAAATAAATATTTACCAGCAAACCAAGGTTGATTTGTACCTCCGATTTCTTTTTCCCAAAGGGTTCTACCGTTGGTTAAATCTATTGCGGCGGTTATGTTGCCGTATCCAACAGCATAAACGGTTTTGTTGTAAATTACTGCACGGCCTTTTATGTCATTTATTTCACCTAAACTACCGATGTTTGATGAATCTGAAAGAATAACTGACCATAACGGGTCTCCGCTATCTGCTCTTAAAGCGGTTAATTCCCCTGAATTTAAAGGGGCTATAATCGTTTCTTCATCAGCAGCAGGAGATGGTCTTCCTAATAATCCGGCTTTTTGCGGAGCAGATTCATTAACCCATACTTTTTCTCCGGTTTGTTTGTTTAATGCAAATATTTGATTGTTAATTGTACTAAAATAAAGGTTATTATCGTAAATAGTAGGGGCTGATCTTATCGGCATTCCAATATTTTTTTTCCATTTTATTTGTGCTTCTTTTTCGTCATCATCATATTCTTCTATGGCATAAACATCACCCATTCCGGTTGTTAAATATATTATTCCGTCATTGTAAGCTAATCCGCCAGCTTTTTCTGAAGTGTTTTTTGAATGAGTAGGTCTTATTTTGAAATCCCATATTTCTTTACCGTCTTCTAAAGAAAAACTTTTTATTAATCCTTCTCTATCTATAGTATAAACTTTGCTATCACTAATTACAGGAGAGGCGATTAATTTATCTTTTTTGTTGCCTCCTTTGCCGATATCAGCCTTCCAAAAAACAGATAATGAATCATTACCTTTTAAATGAAGCATTGCATTGTTTGCAAAACCCCCTGATTGCGGCCAAGAAGTGTTGTCCATAGGGCGCGGAAGAACTATTTCTTCATTTGAATTTTGTGTTTCTAATGAGGAAGTTTTTTGCAAAATTGAAATTCTTTCTCCTTCAATATTTAAGGTTTCTTCTTCTCCAAACCAGCTGTCCCCTGAACAGCCGCTTAAAATTAAGCTGAATAATGTTGTAAGGCAGATTAAGTGTTTTTTCATTTAGAAGTCCCTTCTTTTGCGCCTAAAATAGTTAAAATTTCCGATGCTCTCTTTTTTTCTGTTGGAGAAATGTTGCTGCTGGAGATTATTTGCTCTAAATATTTTTTAGCTTCAGCTTCATCTTTTTCTCTTAAGGCAATATTTGCTCTTAATTCTAAAGCAACGCCTTGCCAAGAGTTTTCTCCTTTTAATAAAGGTTCTAATGCGGATTTTAATTCGTTAACGTCCCCTTCATTTATAAGCTGTCCGATGTATTGTATCCTTGCTAAATTGCGATATTCTTCATTAAATTTTTTATTATCCATTATTGATTTTAATGCAGATAAACCTTCTTCTTTATTAACTTGTAATTTTAATGCGGCTATTTGTAGACTGGCGATTTGCTTGTATCCTCCTTTTAAATTTGGCAGGGCTTCTTCTAATGAGGATATCATATCTTGGGGGTTCGATGATTTTATTGCAGATAAATATAAGTCAGCGCTTGCTTGTTCTTGCTCCATTTTTGTGTTTTTATAAATTACAAAGCTTGAAGTACTTACAATAATGATTATTATTATTGATATTATTAAAGTTTTATATTTATTCCATAATTTCTTTAAGTTCTCTTTTTCGAGTTCTTCATCAATTTCTCTTTCCAGTCCTTTTTGAA
>CAYWTE010000105.1:0-4917 GCA_964461145.1 uncultured Lactobacillales bacterium
CTGCAAAAAGAGGCTATTCTCGAATAAAAGAGATTAAAGAGAATGGCGTAGTAAATACAGTAAAATCTAAAGCGCATCACGGATTAAATAGACTTAAAAGCGGCGGCAAAGAGTTAATTATAAAAACTCCTGATAAAATTTGCAGCACAATTGAGAATATAGCAAAAATAAAACAAGACCGTGCTCGTGGTGGTTAATTTAAAATTTTGGGGAAACGAAAATTACCAACTTATTATCATAAAAGAAAGCCTTTGAAATTTTCAAGGGCTTTAATTATCTAAATTTAATTCTTTTTTCTAAAATTTTCTAACGAAACAACATTTCCTGCTTTACTCTTTGCAGAAGATTTGTTTTTTTCCTCATCTTGAGCAGTTGCAGACAGCGTATTTTCAGCCATTTCTTCATTTGCGGTTTTACGAATCCCAAACCTTAAGCCAAATTTAGCATAAGGATCAGCGAAATATGTTATTGCAGCATATGGTATTTTAATTGCTGAATCCACTCCTCCGAAGCTTAAATTAACTGAAAAGCTATCATCATTAATTATTAAATTAGAGAATTGATATTGAAGAATTATAGTCATTTCATCAGGATATGTAATTTTTAACTGTTTTGGAATTTCAACCCCTTGAAAAGCTGTGGCAAAAGTTATGTAAAAATGATGATCTCCGGGCAGACCTTCTTTTGCAGTATAAGACAAAGCATCTTTCACAACGTGGCGCAATGCATCTTGCACCATACTATCATAATCAAACTCATAAATTTCTTTATTTTTTACCATTATATAAACCCATCTACCCTATTAAACTAGTGCGGGCGTTTTGTTGCTAGGCCGCCCGACTTGCCCCACCTAAAGAAGCACTTATCCTTAGGGATTTTATTTAGTTACGACTCACCGACTAAGCAGCTTTAGCAACTGGTGCCATATTATCGTTGGCATTTGTAAAAAACGACCATTTATGGGAGTCACCCCAGACACAGCTTATACCTTTATTACGCACGTCGATCCTAAATTCATCCCCAAAGTATATTTTATGGTGGAGATGCCGGGTTCCGCCCCCGGGTCCGCTTCGCTTATTCCGTATTAGGTTTAGCGTCATAGCTGAGAAAAAAATAACCCAGCAAGATTAATATAATCTTATTTTTTTCATTTTTCAACAAAAAAGCCGCCTTAAAAATTAAGAGCGGCTTTTAAAAACGAAATTTGAGTTATTTTTTAGTTATTTTTATCTTCATCAGCATCTTCTTCATCGTGATTAACGGCTTCTTCTTCATTATGAGCCTCAGACGCATATTTAGAAGCTCTATATTTACGACTCCTTGCATTATAAACAAAATTTATCCATAATCTTCTGATGATTAGAATGAATAAAGAGCATAAAATAAACAACCCTGTTGGAATTGATGCAGCAAAAAGCATTTCGTTTAAGCCTGAATCTTCCTTAACATATTGTTTATAACTATAAAATACTGATACTAACAATGCATAAATAGTTAAAATAAAAAGAAAGTTTCGAACCAAACTGTGCTTCCAAGAACGGTCTGAATCTGACATATAATTTTTTCTTTTTAAGTTTTTAATTTCTGTAAAATAATTCATTTTTCTAGCAGAAAAACCCTCTTTACTACCTGAGTAACTACGAGGTTTTTTGTTATAATTTCCTTGATACATAATTTTCCTCTAACATATACATATTTTTTTACTGTTAATAACACGAAGTTCGAGTTTTAAAATAAACTCGAATGCTTTATATTAAAATAAAATAGAAATGTAAATTAGTTTTTTCATATATATACAAAAGAAGGGATATTTTATGACTTCTAATCACAACAATCCTTGGGGGGACGATTCTTCTCCTTGGTCGAACAAAAATAATAAAAAATCCGGCGATATGGGAGATAATATCACAAAATTATTCAAAGATCGCCGCCCTAATTTAAAAATGCCGCAAAATAATCTAAACGCCATTAAAATAGCCATTATAGTTTTTTTAGGAATATGGGGTCTTTCAGGATTTTATCAAGTGGAACCTAATGAACAAGGGGTTGTTTTAAGGTTGGGAGAATTTATAAAAACCACACCGCCTGGTCTTCATTACCATCTCCCTTCCCCGATAGAAAAAGTTTACAAACCTAGCGTAACTCAAGAAAATCGCATTGAAATCGGGTTTAGAGCAAATTATAAATCTCCTTCAGACAAGCCTGAAGAAAGCTTAATGTTAACCGGAGATGAAAACATTGTTGACATACATTTTGCCGTAACTTGGGATATTAAAGACGCAAAAGATTACCTGTTTAATATGAGGGATCCTAACGGCTCGGTCAGAGTAGCCGCAGAAAGTGCCATCAGAGAAATTATTGCACAAAGAAATTTCCAAGACGTGGTAACTACGGACAGGAAAGAAATTCAAGATAAAATAAGATTAACATTGCAAAATATAATGGATGATTTCGGTTCCGGAATAAGAATAAAAAGGCTTGAATTATTAAAAGTTGACCCTCCTCGTCAGGTTATTGATGCTTTTAATGAAGTTCAAAGAGCAAAAGCAGATAAAGAACGCCTTAAAAACGAAGCTGATGCTTATGCCAACAGTATTATCCCTAATGCTAGAGGCGACGCACAAAAATTACTCCAAGAAGCTGAAGCTTATAAATTCAAAAAAGTTAATGAAGCAAAAGGTGAATCTGCAAGATTTCTAGATATTTATTATGAATATAAAAATGCAAAATTTGTAACCTCAAAACGCCTTTATTTTGAAACATTAGAGGAAATTTTAGGCAAAACTAATAAGCTGATATTAGACCCTTCAAATAAAGGCAATAATATTCTCCCGTTATTAAATTTAAAGTAAAAAGGATTATAAACAAATGAATTATAAAAATATTGGATTAGGCGTATTACTTTTAACAATAATAACCGGAGCATCATCTATATTTATTGTTGAACAAACAGAACAGGCAATGGTTTTAGCTTTTGGTGAACCAAAAAGAGTTATTAAAACCCCAGGGTTAAATTATAAAATTCCGTTAATTGAAAATGTTATTTTCTATGATAAGCGCCTGCTTAATTTAGACCCTGACCCTCAAGAAGTTAATTTAGAAGGCAAAAAAAGATTAATCGTAGACAGCTTTACAAGATATAAAATAACTGACCCGCTAGCTTTTTATCAATCATTAAGGAACACTTATAACGCAGAAAGCCAAATAGAAAATGCTATTAATTCTTCTGTAAGGGAAGTTTTAGGCAAAGCAAGCTTAGAAGATCTCCTTTTTGAAGGCAGTAATGAAACCGAAAATAGTCAAGAAAATATCTCAAAACGCCAAAAAATAATGAAAACCATTAAAGCAAGAGTAGAAGAAAAAACTGCGCCTATGGGGGTTGAAATTGCTGATGTTAGAATAAAAAGAGCCGACCTGCCTACTCAAGTTTATGAATCTGTTGTTAATCGAATGATTTCTGAGCGAATTCAAGAGGCGAAAGAATTTAGAGCCCAAGGTGAAGAATTAGCCCTTTTTATTAAAGCAAAAGCCGATCGTCAGCGTCAGGAAATTTTAGCTGATGCAAAAAAGCAGTCAGAAATCATTAAAGGTCAAGGCGATAAAGAAGCCGCAAAAATATGGGCTGATGCAGCAAATCAAGACAGCGGATTTTATGAATTTTACCGCTCATTACTTGCTTATAAAAAAGCCTTTAACGATGAAAATAAAACCTCTTTAGTAATTTCTCCTGACAGCGATTTCTTAAAGTTTTTCAACCGCTCTCCTTCTAAAGTTCAAGGAGAATAATTTTTATGCACGATTTACTCATAGGAATTGCCGTAATGCTTATAATTGAAGGATTAACTTATGCGGCCTTCCCTGAGTTAATAAAAGAAGTTATGAATAGGATTATTCATTTAAACCCATCTATTTTAAGAAATATCGGAATGTTTTTAGCTCTTTTAGGATTTATAATTTATTATATAGTTAAAATGGTTTTTTAGAAATTTTATAAAAAATAGCCTCATAATTACGTTCATTAATATATTGCCGCCTTAAATAAGGTTTTAAATCCTGAATATTATCTTTAGCATAAACACCCCTTTTAATATTCCTCAGAGTAAAATTAAGAGGCAGAATAGTATTAAAAGAAGTTAAGGTAATCATAACTGCAATAATTATTTTCTTTTTATTTGCGGCTTTTTCAAATGTATCAATCACTTCCAACATTATTAAAAAGAAAGATATATGAGCCCCCCTAATGGCTAAATCATTACATTCCCCAAACCAAAAAAAAGGCAAAACGACTAAAGATATTAAAGATATTATAAAATAAGGATTGTTATAAGATTTTCTGGAAATAACAAAAAGCCATATCCCAATAGTAAAAAACAAACAGATAAGAATATTATAAATAGCCTCTTTTATCGGCATAAAATTAGTAATAAAGCCGGAAACAGCAGTGTTACCTTGCGCATTAGATAAGAAGAATAAAATAAATACGGCCCCAAAAGGTATAGCTATGCAAAAATTATAAAAATTAAAAACGTCTTTAATTCTTTTCTCAAAAAGAGCATTGATATAATTATAAATTATAAAGGGAAGCGTTGAAATTGCAACAAATGGTGACCACATAACCAATAAACTGCAAATAATACCGTTAAATTTGAGCATTTTATCATTTATAATAAGCATAGCGGCCAACCAAGCTATAATTGCGTGCTGCGGAACCCAAACAAGAGATGTCCCAAAACTGGTATGAGTAAGCTTATGAGGATACCACTCATAAGCAAAAAACGGCAAAATAGCAGCATTTTTTATTGAATTATAAATAAAATCAAATCCATCAAAAAATAAAAATATCAGCAAAAAATAAAGCTTAAAATCTTTTTTATAAACCCAAAGATTAAGAAAGACTAAAAAAAGCCCTAAAAAAGC
>CAYWTE010000106.1:0-4851 GCA_964461145.1 uncultured Lactobacillales bacterium
GTAATACCGCTTTAACCGATTATACGGGGGTTACTTGGGGGGTTCCGGGAACTTCTACAACGGCTACCGATGTGCCGGGGATAGCTTTTAGAATATTTGATTCTACTTCCAATCCAACCAAGCACTTAAATGGTTCTTCGATGGTTGTTGATGCTTTGTCTACGCAAGGAACAGTTTCGGTTATGACAAATACCAGCGTTACAACAATGAACAATCGTCCAGCTCCGGTTTCTATTAATACAAGCCAAGCTTATGTTAAGGAAGTTACAAGAACCAGAGATACTGAATCTCAAGAAGTAACCGTTAGTATGACTACTGATGAAATTATTACCGGATTTAATATGGCGGTTATGCCGAGAATTCTTGAACACGGAAGGCTTATATTGTCTATGAGCATAGCTCTTTCTGAAAAAGATTCTATGGAAACAACCAGTTTTGAAGGAAATCAGGTTACGCTTCCAACGGTAAGTACTCGTTCATTTACTCAAGAAATAGCTATGAAATCAGGGACTACTCTTGTTATGGCAGGGTTTGAGAATGTTGGGAATTCAGTAACAAAAACAGGAGTGGGGGATGTCGATTTCTCTTTACTCGGAACAGGAAAGTCTACGGTTAGAGAAAGAAGCTTGTTGGTTTTAATTGTTACTCCGGAAGTCCTTAAGTCTCCGCTATCTCCGGAAGACAGAGTTGATGATTAATAATGTAGTTTTTTATAAGGATTAAAATTTTGACGGATGATGAGAAAAAAATAGCAGATGAAAATTCAGAAGAAAAATCTGAAGAAGCTGTTGTTGTTAAAAAAGACCCTGATTGGGGCTCTGTCATTACCGTCGGGCACACTACCTATGCTGTAAGCTTGTTTTGGCAGCCGCTGCAAGATGTTGAAGATCCTTTGCCGGAAATTAGAGAAACAGCGGAAAGTATTCTTGAAGGAGCAGATTTATACTGTTTAAGAACTGATAATGCTTTGCAATATGGTCTTGGCGTTTCCGAAGAAGGGCACAGAGTAGGCCAGCCAGCCGCTGCTATTGCTGTGGCTGATGCTTTTGCTGACCAACCTTCTTCCGTTGCTGTGTTTGAGGTTCCTGAAGGCTGGTGGTTTGTTGCTATTCGTAACGATATTATATTGTCTGAAGAAGACGTTTTATATAAAAGTGAAGAAGAAGCAAAAAAAGCATATTATTCTATGATGGCTGTTCCTGACTGGGGAAGAAAAGTTGCTCCTGACAGTTGGGGAATAGAAGGCACAATAGAAATCGGTATAGAAGAAATTTTAAGAAATGCTAAACAAGTCAAGCTTCAAAGATTAGGGAATGTTAAAGGAACTAAATATTTAATTGCAATTGTTGCAGCAGTGCTTGTTCTACTTTATGTGTTGTGGAACGTATTATCTAATCTTTTTACTCCGGAAGTCAAAGTAAAGCCTGTTGCTCCTGTGGCGGCGTTGCCTGAAGCTCCAAAAATACAAACGCAAACAAAAATAGCTCCTATGCAAGCAGAAAAAAAACTTCAGATTCCTTGGGTTGGAAGGCCTTATGTCGGAGATCTTTTAAATGAATGCTATGAACTTACCGTGCAGGTAAAAGGTTTGGCTGCTCCGGGTTGGCAAATGGTTAACGTTACTTGTAATGAGCAAGGCGTTTTCGCTATGTGGGATAGAAAATGGGGAAGAATAGATTGGCTTAATAAAGCTATAAATTCTTATGGAATAGCTTTTGAAGAAAAAACTTTAGAGCCTTCCGGAAATCGTTTTATCGGAACAAAAGGCATAGAATTTAAGAGAATTACTTTAGAGCTGGGCTTGAATTTAGAAGAAGCTAGAAATGAAATTTTAGATATTTTTCAAGCTATAGGTCAGCCTCTCGCTTTGGCTGAGGCTAAGGAAGTAAATAAAGTAGTGGCAGGTATCGATTTTGGTGTAGAGCAAGAAGTAGAATATCCATATTTACGCTTCGGTTTTACATCTTTGTTCGATCCTCCGTTATGGTCAGCGGTTCTTACAAGAATCTCAGGACTCGAAATAACCAGTATAAAATATGATCCTAATAGTAAAATTTGGGGCTATGAAGGGAAGGTCTATGTACTCAAAACAAATTAAAATCGGATTATGCACAGTGTCCGTCTTTGCTCTGCTCGCTTCTTTTGTAAGCATAGCAAATGCTCAAGATTTGTTTAGCGGGGCTGCTAAAGTTTCAGCTCAAGAACAAAAAGTGCAAAAAAATGATGCAGAAATAAACAAAACAACTTTAGGTTCAGAAAAAGCAAAACCTAATGTTGGGATTGATTTCCCTTCAAAATCTTCGGTACAGCCCAAAGCTTTTGTTGGAAATAATAATGAAGCTGCAGCAGCCTTAACTCCTTCAAACAATAAACTCTTTAATACTGCTCAACCTGCAGCTCCGGCAACAAATGTTGCGCCTAAAGTAGACAGTGCTAAAAGCTATTCTAAAGCTAAAAATAGAAGAGAAATTCAGGAATTGTTTGATGTTTCTTCAGATCTTTTTAGGCAAATGGCAGATATTGAAAGACAAAATGCCCTCCTTGCTTTAGAGCTTAAAAGAGAACAAATGAGAAGTGAAATCGATGCAATAAAAAGACAAAGAAGAATGGCTCTTCAAGAAGAAATCTACAAAAAAGAAGAGGCCAGAAGAAAGCAAATAGAATGGGAAGCAGATCAAACTCGTAAACAACAAGATTTTGAAGATAAGAAAAAAGATGATGAAAATATTAAAATAATCAAAACTCTTAGAGAACAAATCGAAGAAAAAAACAAAGAGTTTGAGGAATATAAAGAGGAAATTAATAAAAAATATTCTTCTTTGATAGAAGATAAAAATCAAAGAATCGCAGACCTTACTAATAAGGTACGAGATTTAGAAAAGCAAAAAGATCAAATAGAAGTTAATGCTAAAAGCAGAATTAAAGCTGTTATTGATGCAGCCAAAGATATGGCTGTTAAGCAAAAAGATGCTTTAGCCGCTGCAGCTGCTTCTGTTGTTTCTAGGAGCTCTTCTGATGGCGAAACCGTTGAATTAATAGAAGATGATGCAGAAGCTACAGCTTCCATTAATTCTATGTATGCGGTTTTAGAAGTTAAAGGTACCGGCAGAGATATGACTGCTAAAATCTTAAATAGAGATGGGATGACTTTCTTAGTTAAAACCGGAACTGTTCTTAATTCAGGGCATAAAGTTGTTAAGATAGAAAAAACTAGAGTTGTGGTCGAAAAAGACAGGGTTTTGGATAATATTCAATTTCCTGCAGGCGGAGCTCTGGATAAAGAAATAGCATCAGATTCTCCTTTGATGGACGTTCTTAGTGCTGCTTCAAGCAAAACTTTTGACGATGATAAGTCTTCTTCTTCAGAAGCCGGTATGCCTCCGGGAATGCCCGGCATGCCATAAGCAGGAGATATTTTAGTGTTTGTTAATTAAAAAATGTTTAGTGGTTTTTATATAAATTTATGATTTTTGCTAAATATTATTTTAATTAACAAAACACTTAAAAGAGGGAGATTATGAACGAAACCGTAAAAGATAATGCTCTTACCCCTAGTCAAGAAAAAGTTTCTTTAAATGAAAGAGAAGCGGCTCCTTTGCAGGAAGAAAGGATTACACAGGAAAGAAATACTCAAGATTCTTCAAGTGCAAGTCTGCAAAAAAAAACAACAAGAAGCGGAGTCGGTGTTAATGTTATAAAATATTTTGAAGATGGAGTAGAACTTGTTACTGCTCCTGACGGTGCTCTTAATATTAAAGAAGATACACGAAATCTTCTTGCTCTTTTTTCTAATGGCAGATTTCTTGTTTGCGATACACATAAATTTGATGGGCGTGTCTTAAGTTTTGAAGTTCTTGCAAGACGCAAAAGAATGCAGGTTAGCCGACCTGAATATGTTCCTATGTCAATTATTCAGGCTGTTTATGAATTTGCAAAAAGAAAGCAAACGGTTAAAGAAACCAAAGACGGCCCCGATCTTTTGCAAATGCAGAAGGATTTTATCTCTATCGTTTCCAGAGCAGCTATGCAAAAAGTTTCCGATATTCACGTTATAGTTGCAGGAACTACTCAGGTTATGTTTAGGTTAAACGGCTTAATGCAAGTTGATGTTGAATATTCAAACGAATGGGGGGAAGCTTTTGTTCGTGCAGTGTTTGCTTCTGCAGATATTTCTGATTCTAATTATGCTCAAAATGAATATCAGGCTGCTCAAAAATCAGGGAAAACTCCGCTTAGAGGTTCAAACGGGAGATTAATGCTTCCTCATAACGTATTAGGTATAAGGCTGCAGTTTAACCCTATCGCTTTCGGTTCTCAATATTTAGTTATGCGTCTTTTATATGGCGATGATGATTCGGATTTTAATGAAAATAATGATCTGATGAATCTTGGTTATAATCAAGATGAAACCGAGCAAATGTTTCGTTTGAGGGCAATCCCTATTGGTTTGGTTGTTATTGCAGGGCCAACTGGGTCAGGTAAATCTACAACATTGCAGAGAAATATGATTAATCTTTTGCAAGAAAGAGATTATGAAATAAACTTGATAACTGTTGAGGATCCTCCAGAATATCCTATCCCCGGAGCTAGGCAGATGCCGGTTACAAATGCTAATGATGAAAAATTAAAAGATATTCAGTTTACCAAAGCTTTGGCAGCTTCACTTCGTTCTGACCCCGATGTATTAATGGTTGGAGAAATTAGAACTTTATCTGCGGCTCAATTAACTTTTAAAGGGGCTTTATCAGGACACGGTGTTTGGACTACTCTGCACGCTAATAGTGCACCAGCTATTTTAACAAGGCTTAGAGATATGGGGGTTGAAGGGTTTAAGCTTACTGATCCTGAATT
>CAYWTE010000107.1:0-4837 GCA_964461145.1 uncultured Lactobacillales bacterium
AATTATGACGATATTTCTTATTTTTCTGCCCCACAAAAAGAAGCCCCTAAATCTTTAAGTGATATCGACCAAAAAATATTAGAAACTTATAATAAACTTGGGATTCCGCTTAAAGAACAAGAAATTTTAGCCGGAGTTGTGGCTGTTGATGCCGTTTTTGATAGTGTTTCCGTTGTAACTACTTATAAAAAGCAGCTTGAGAAAATCGGAATTATTTTTTGTTCATTTTCAGAAGCTGTAAATAAATATCCTAAATTAATACAAAAATATTTAGCTTCTGTTGTGCCGGTTAAAGATAACTTTTTTGCCTGTCTTAATAGTGCTGTTTTTTCTGACGGCTCATTCGTTTATATCCCAAAAGGCGTTAGATGCCCAATGGAGCTTTCTACTTACTTTAGAATTAATGATAAAAATACAGGGCAATTTGAGAGGACTTTAATTGTTGCTGATGAAGGGGCTTATGTTTCTTATTTAGAAGGCTGTACAGCGCCGCAGCGTGATGAAAATCAGCTTCATGCTGCGGTGGTGGAATTAGTTGCTTTTAAAGATGCTGAGATTAAATATTCAACGGTGCAAAATTGGTATCCGGGTGATGAAAACGGTAAGGGCGGAATATATAATTTTGTAACAAAAAGGGCTATTTGTAAGGGAGATAATTCAAAAGTCTTTTGGAATCAAGTGGAAACAGGTTCCGCAATAAC
The DNA here is from genome assembly GCA_964461145.1 of uncultured Lactobacillales bacterium. GTDB lineage: Bacteria > Pseudomonadota > Alphaproteobacteria > CAYWTE01 > CAYWTE01 > CAYWTE01. Next base: position 702 of record CAYWTE010000107.1, read on the forward strand.
TTGGAAATATCCGTCCTGCATACTAAAAGGCGATAATTCTGCAGCAGAATTTTATTCTGTTGCGATTACTAATAATTTTCAGCAGGCTGATACGGGTACAAAAATGATTCATATTGGCAAAAATACCAGTTCTAAAATCATTTCAAAAGGAATTAGTGCCGGTAATGCTAACAATACTTACAGAGGATTGGTTAAGGTTTCTAAAACCGCCGATAATGCCAGAAATTATTCTCAATGTGATAGTTTATTAATCGGGGATAAATGTGGAGCTCATACTATTCCTTATATTCAAAACGCTAATAAAACTGCTATTCTTGAACACGAGGCAACTACAGCAAAAATATCAGAAGAACAGCTTTTTTATTGTAAGTCCAGAGGAATTCCTGAGGAAGATGCTGCGTCTTTAATTGTAAATGGTTTTTGCAGAGAAGTTATGAAAAAGCTGCCAATGGAATTTGCTATAGAAGCTAATAAATTGATTAGCATTAGTTTAGAAGGAGCTATCGGATAATGACTTTATTGGAAATTAATAATTTAAGTGTTGAAGTTAATGATAAAAAAATTATTGATGGTTTTAATCTTATCATAAATGAAGGGGAAACTCACGCTATTATGGGGCCTAATGGAGCAGGAAAGTCTACTTTGTCATACGCAATAGCAGGAAAAGAAGGGTATAAAATTACTTCAGGGCAAATATTGTTTAATGGTGAGGATATATCTAATCTTTCTCCTGATAAAAGAGCAGCTAAGGGAATATTTTTAGCTTTTCAAAATCCTATTGAAATTCCCGGAGTCCCTAATGCTACTTTTTTAAAACAAGCTGTTAATTCGATTAAAAAATATAATGGGCAAAAAGAGCTTGATACTATCGCTTTTAATAAATTACTTAAAGAAAAAGCCGCCGTTTTAGGTATTTCTGCTGATATGCTTAAACGTTCGGTTAATGAAGGGTTTTCAGGTGGTGAAAAAAAACGTTTAGAAACCCTGCAAATGGCAATTTTAGAGCCGAAAATGGCAATTTTAGATGAAATAGATTCAGGACTTGATATAGACTCATTGCAGTTGATATCTAAAAATATTAATCAAATTAAAAAATCTCTGCTGGTAATTACTCATTATCAAAGGCTGCTTAATTATATTGTTCCTGATTTTGTGCATATTTTTGCAAAAGGGAAAATTATTAAATCAGGCGGGAAAAATTTAGCGTTAGAGCTGGAAAAAAACGGATATGGCGGTTTTATTGATGAATAAAGGTTCTTCTTTTATAATTGATAAAAATACGACTATTAACTTCCAAAAGATTTATGGGGAAATTAATATTGTTGTAAAAGAAGGCGTGTCTTTGCAGATATATCAAATGCTTTTAACAAATTATCAGGCAAACATAAATATCGAATTATTAAAAGGGGCAAGTTTGAATTTTGTTTCTCTCGTTTTGCCAAATAAAAATGTTAAAATAAACAAAACATTAAAAGTCTATTTGAATCAAGAAGATTCAGCCTTTTGTTATTATTTGGCATCTTTAGCCGATTTTAAGCAGGATTTTGATGTTCAAGTCATTCATAATGCAGGGAAAACTAATTCAAAGCAAATAAGTAAAATTGTAGCTGTTGATAATGCTAATTTTAATTTAAGCGGTAAAATTAAAGTTTCAAAAAATGCTCAAAAAGTAGATGCAATGCAAAATTCTAAGGGCTTGATGTTGTCAGATAATGCGCAAATTAATGTTAATCCGGCTTTAGAAATTTATGCTGATGATGTTAAATGTTCTCATGGAAATGCTATCGGTTTTGTCGATGAAGAGCAAATATTTTATTTAACTTCAAGAGGTGTGCCTAAAGAAAAAGCTTATAAAATGCTTGCGAAGGCTTTTTTTGCCGATATAATAAATAATGTTAATCAAGAAGATGTTAAAAATGACTTTTTAATCGCTTTGGAAAGGAAAATAAGCAAAATCGATGTTTCCTATTAATAAAATTAGAGAAGATTTCCCTATACTTAAGACTAAAATTAATGGTAAAGATTTAGTGTTTCTTGATTCTGCAGCTTCTGCTCAAAAACCCTTTTGTGTTATCAATGCTTGCAGTGATTTTTATGAAAAATATTATGCAAATGTGCACCGCGGGCTTTATTATCTTTCTGATAAGGCAACAACGCTTTTTGAAAATGCAAGAAAAACTGTTGCTCAGTTTATAAATGCAAAAACAGATGCGGAAATTGTTTTTACCAGAAATGCTACGGAATCTATCAATTTAGTTGCTTATTCTTATGCTTTAAATAACTTAAAACATGGTGATGAAATTTTAATTAGTGAGGCTGAACATCACGCTAATATTGTCCCTTGGCAATTTGTGGCTCAAAAAACAGGGGCGGTGTTAAAAGTTTTTAAAGTTTCTGATGAGGGTGATGTTGTTTGGGCAGAATTTGATAAGTGCTTGAATAATAAAACAAAATTAGTTGCTATTACTTATATGTCTAATGTTTTAGGGACAATATTCCCTGTTAAAGAAATAGCGCAAAAAGCTCATTTAATTGGGGCAAAAGTGCTTGTCGATGCTTGTCAGGCTGCGGTTCATCAAAAGCAAGACGTACAAGATTTAGATGCAGATTTCTTAGTATTTTCAGGGCATAAAACCTATGGTCCTTCAGGGATTGGGGTGCTTTATGCTAAAGAAGAACTACTTGATGAAATGCCTCCTTACCAATTTGGCGGGGATATGGTGGAAACCGTTACTTTTCAAAAAACTACTTTTGCTAAAGCTCCTGCTAAGTTTGAGGCTGGTACTCCTGCTATGGTGCAAGCTTTCGGCTTAAGCAAGGCTTTGGAATATATGATGGATATCGGTCTTGATAATATAGCACAATATGATAAATCTATTTTAAATTTTGCAATGGAAAAGTTGAATAATATCAAAGGATTACATATAATTGGGACAGCAAAAAATAAAGCAGGAGTTATTGCTTTTAATATTGAGAATACTCATCCTTCTGATATTTCCGAGCTGCTTAATAATATGGGTGTATGCGTTAGAGCCGGTCATCATTGTGCACAGCCTATACATCATAGAATGGGCGTTAATGCTACGGTTAGAGCATCTTTCGGGTTATATAATACTATGCAGGAAGTAGAATTTTTTGTAGAGGCTATTGAAAAAGCTATGAGGCTTTTAAAATGAAAGATTTAATATATAAAAAAGGCATAAAAAATTTAAATAAAGAGGATAAAATTATCCTTGAAAAACAGGTAGTTAAAGCACTTAGACTTGTCGAAGACCCTGAAATTATGATTAATGTTTATGATATGGGGTTGATTTATGATATTAAAATCGATGAGGCGAATAATATTGATATTTTAATGACGCTTACTGCGCCTAATTGCCCCGTTGCTCAGGATATGCCTGTTTGGATTGCTGAGGCTGTATCTGAAATTGAAAAAACAGGTGAAGTTCAGATTTTTTTGACTTTCGACCCGCCTTGGAATGAAACAAAAATGACCCAAGAAGCTAGAGAAATGATAGAGTTGTTTTAATGCGGTCTATTGATGAAATAAAAAGTAATTTCACTCTTCTTGATGACGTCGAAGATAAATATGCTTATATCATTGAGCTCGGCAAATCTTTGTCGATAATGCCTGAATATCTTAAGACGGAGGCAAATAAAATTAGCGGCTGCACGTCGCAAGTTTGGCTTGCTTATGAAATTGCTGACGATAAAATTATAAAATATATTGCAGATAGTGATGCTTTTATTGTTAAAGGATTAATTGCTATTTTGCTCGCTTTTTATTCGGGGAAAACTCCATGCCAAATATTAAATCTTGATGCGGAAAAACTTTTTGCTGATTTGGATCTAGAACATCATCTAAGTCCCAGCCGCAGGAATGGTTTTGCCTCAATGATTGCCAGAATAAGAGAGATTGCGCAGAAAAATCAAAATCTTTAAATTAAATAATTTTTGAAAAGATATTCTCTATTTTAATTTTTTCTTCGCTTCCTGTTTGCATATTTTTTAATACGGCGATTTGGTTTTTTATTTCATCTTCGCCGATTATTACAGCATATTTTGCACCTATTTTATCTGCTTTTTTCATTCTTTTTCTCCATTCTGTTTTTGACAATTTCACGGTGTTTTTTTGA
>CAYWTE010000108.1:0-4783 GCA_964461145.1 uncultured Lactobacillales bacterium
TTAAAAAAGGCGAATTTATGTCTTTTATTCTTATCTCGTTTATTAAAGGAGAATAACGTATTTTTCTATAATTGATTATGCCCTCTAAACCATTGCTATATAAGATATTATCCAATTTCCTCTTTAACTGCGGAGTTATGTAAAAATATGAAAAAATTATGTATCCTATAAACCCGATTAAGCTTAATATTAATATTAATATCCCTATATTAAATATGTTGAATTTTATCCTCATCTTAAATTTAACCCTTTTAGAGATGGTATAAAATCCGCATGCTTATATTTATTTCTTACTAAATATAAGGAATCTATCACTTCTGCACATTCAATATTAGTACAAGCAGTTATTTTTTCTGCTAGAAGTTCCTTTTCACTCTTATCTGAATACCCCTTTAATGAAGCTTTTAAATTGCCGCTTATTATATACCAGCCGTCTTTATTGATATCTTTTTTAGCCATATCCCCTTTTATGTAAATTTCCATAGGCCAATCCGTTTTTATTATTTCATCTTCAATATCTTTTACTCTCAATAAATAATTGCCAAAAACATCTTTATTGTTAATTATGCTATATGCTGACGTTAAATAAGGATTGCTTAAAGATGATACGCCGTGATAATAAAATAATCGTTCCTTATAATCTGAAACCAGTAAATTTCGATAATCTTTCTCCATAAAAAACTCTATGTTTTTTTCTGTTACTTCCTTTTTAAGACTCTCATCTTTTATTTTATTGATACTCATATCCCCTTTGTAATTTAATGGTTCATTCGCTATCGGAGAAGTTATATCAGTTTTAAAAATTATCTTGTCCGAATTATAATTTTCAGGATCAATATTTATATCTTTTATTCCTAAAACTTTTATATCTTTTACTTTTTTACAATATTTTGATGAATAAGATGCTGCTTTTAAAACTTTCGCAGCCAGCTTGTCTTGATTTAAAAATAACCCAGTGTCTTGTGTTAAAATTCCTATGATGAAAGGATTGCAAGCGTTCCAGTAAGAATAATTTCCATATTCTTCATTATATTCACTTTTTAAATAACCGATATAATGAATTTTATCCTCATCATCTGAGCCTAAATAATATGCTAAATAATGAATATTTTCTTCTTTTGCATATCTTGTTAAGAAAAAGACATCACTAATATTATCGTTATATGTAAAATATCCTTTTGCAAAATATCCGGTTCCCTCCCCTTTTATTCCTCCTTTACCATCAAAAATCCTCACTCCGCCTTTTCCGCTTAAAAATCTTTCTTTGCACGGATTCCCTTTTACTGTTATGTAATATTTTTTTACTTTTTGCTCATCTTCTTTTGATAAATATTTTATTGCGCATTTTTTATCTTCTGTTTCGATTATAAATTCTTTTGCTCCGCCGAATTTTTCTTTGATTATTGAGATAGTTTTATCCTTTTTAATTTTTAAAGGATTTATGCTAAAAACACTAAAATCTCCTTTAGATTCGATTTTTTCTCCTTCTTCAAATTCATAAAAATCTGCTGCTTGCCAATTTATTTTCCATAAATCGACTCCAGTGGCTATAGCTTTATAAAAAAGTTCATGATTAAATGCATCGTATCCATAAACATGCGCAAATAAAGCTTTAGAGCATTTGTTATTTAAAATTATCCCTAATTTGCGATTAATATTTTGAAAAGAGCTCGATTTTAATTGTTCTTTTGAAGCCCCGTAAATCCTTAAATATATTATATCTTTGCACCAATTATTTTGCTTATCTTTATCTGCGTAAACCGTTATGCCTTCTTTTGTCGAATGTGCTAATAATTCTTTCTCTTCGGCTTTTAATCCTCCGATACTTATAAAAAAACAAATCATTGTTAAAAATAGTTTTTGCATCATTCTTTTTTATATTGTAAAAAAACTTAGTGCAATATTTCCTTTTTTGTGAGTTGGATAAATATAAAAATGACCCTTGATAAAATATATAAAATAAAATTTAAAACTGAAGCTCTAAATGCTGAAAATATCTTAGAAAAGCTTGAAGAAATCGAAACTTCCGTTCTGTTCGATGAAAAAAACGGGATATATAATTTTGAACTTATTTTTCAAGAAAACCCAGATATAAATAATATTGCGAATTTATTAAATATAAACAAAATAAATTTAATTTTAGAAAACGAGCCTAATAAAGATTGGCTTAAAGAAAATCTGGCAAGCTTTAAGCCTATAATTTGCAGTGATTTTTATATTTTTAGCGAATATGCTGAAAATGCTAATTGTCCAAAAGGGTTAATTCCTCTTAAATTAAATGCCGCTACTGCCTTTGGCTCAGGAGAGCACTCAACTACGCAAGGCTGCTTATCAGCTTTATCTATTCTTAAAAATAAAGAAAACATTAAAAAAATATTAGATATGGGTTGTGGTTCAGGAATTTTATCTTTTGCTGCTGCAAAATTATTTAAAACCAAAATTATTGCCGCCGATATCGACCCGGAATCCGTTAGAGTAACCCTTGAAAATGCAAATATAAATAATTGTGCAGAATATGTTGAAGCTTTTGCTTCTGACGGATATAAAAATGAAAAAATAACTAAAAATGCCCCTTTTGATTTAATAATTGCTAATATTCTTGCTAATCCTTTATGTGAAATGGCTCCAGATTTAGCAAAAAATTTAAATAAAAGCGGCATTGCAATCTTGTCCGGCCTTCTTAACGAACAAGAAGAGCAAGTTATAAATGCCCATATGAACCAAGGCTTAGAAACCGTTCAAATTATTCAAATTAACGGCTGGTCCGCAATCATTATGCGAAAGAAATAAGCCTTGCAATAATCTGTAATAATCATTGATTTGTTTTTTACAGCCCTTTTATGTTATAAATATAATGTATTTAAGTGCTTATATTTTAAAGGTTAATGAGAATTATATTAGGGATTATTTATAAAAATGCAAAATCAATTTTTTCAACATACAGTTAAAAATGCCATAAGCTGCAAAGGCATTGGTCTACACTCCGGAAAGACCGTTAACCTTAATATTAAGCCGGCTAACCCTAATGAAGGCATAACCTTTGTTCGTACCGATATTCGCACCAATCCCGTAATTATTAAAGCTTCTTATTCTAACGTAGTTGATACTCGTCTTTGCACTTGTATCGGAGATAAAAACGGCAATATAGTCGGGACTATTGAACATCTTATGTTCGCTCTTAACGCTTGCGGCATTGATAATGCAATTATTGAAATAGATGCTCCGGAAGTTCCTATTATGGACGGAAGCGCAGAACCCTTCATTTTCCTTATTAAAAGCGCAGGAATCGCTCAGCAAAACGTTAAAAGAAAAGCTATTCGAATATTAAGAAGCGTTAAAGTGCAAAAAGATGACCAATTCGTTCAATTAGACCCTGCTGAAGACAAACTGTTCGGTAATTTTTCTATTGCTTTTAAAGAAAAAGCTATCGGTACTCAAGAAGCTTCTTTTACTTTTGAAAATTTAATTAAAAACGTTGCAAAAGCCAGAACTTTTGGCTTGGCTAAAGAAGTTGAAATGCTTAAAGCTATGGGGCTTGCTAAAGGCGGCTCTCTTGAAAATGCAATCGTTGTTGATAACGATAAAATCTTAAATGAAGAAGGCCTAAGAGATAAAAACGAATTCGTCCTTCATAAAATTCTTGATGCCTGCGGAGATTTATATACCGCCGGTATGCCTATTATCGGGGCTTTTACAGGGAATAAATCCGGTCATATGCTTAATAATCAGCTATTATTAGCCTTATTTGCTGATACAAATAATTATGAAATAGTTGATTTAGAAGCTGTGGAACAAAACGTTTCTCAAAAGCAGCTTATTTCTGCTTAAATTTAATAAAATATTTAAATAAAACTTGTAAATAAACTAGAGCTTTTTGAAGTTTGAGCTTGTTGTTTTATCATAATTATGTTTTATTATTCTCAAGAATAATTTATATGAGGGTAATATGAGATTAAAAACTGCGGCATTATTGTTTTTAGGTTGTTTATTAATTACCGCTTGCTCTTCTAAGAAAAAAGATGAAGTATTTGAAGAAAAAAGCGTTAGTGAATTATATACTGAAGCTTTTCAACATTTATCTAATGAGGAATATAAAAAAGCTGTTAAAGGCTTTGCTGAAGTCGAACGCCAACATCCTTATTCTAAATGGGCAAATAAAGCACAGATTATGGGGGCTTATACCTCTTATTTGTCAGGGAAATTCGATGATGCTATAGTTTCTTTAGATCACTATATTCAACTGCACCCAGGCAGCAAAGATGCTCCTTATGCCTACTACCTTAAAGCTATATGTTATTATGCTCAAATAGAAAATGTTAAAAATGACCAGCAAATAACCGAAATGGCTATGGAAGCTTTAAATGAAGTTGTCGCAAAATTCCCTAATACTCAATATGCTAAAGATGCAAAGCTTAAAATAGATTTAACTAGAGATCACCTAGCCGGCAAACAAATGGCCGTCGGGAGATATTATTTAGCACAAAAAAAATATATTTCCGCTTTGAATAGATTCAAAGTTGTCGTTGATGAATATCAAATAACAACCCATCTTCCTGAAGCTTTATACCGTATGGTTGAAGTATATCTTGCTCTTGGAATAAAAGATGAGGCAAAAAAAACCGCTGCAATTTTAGGGCATAATTATGTTAATTCCGATTGGTATAAGAAAGCTTATGAATTAATTCAAAATGCTGGCATCTCTCTTAATTAAAGACGTTGTTCTCATTTCATCTTTAGAGCTTGATTTCTCTAAAGGATTAATCGTATTTACCGGAGAAACCGG
>CAYWTE010000109.1:0-4742 GCA_964461145.1 uncultured Lactobacillales bacterium
TTTAATTTACTGATGTGTCAAGCCACTTCCATTTGGTGTTTTTATAATGCTCTATCGGATTATATTTCTTTGTCGGAAGCTTTATATTCGCTACAGTTAACTTGCCCATTGAATGTAAAACTTCAAACATTGCAACAGCCTTATCCCTCTTTGCTTTTATTAAAGAAACCATTGCATTTAAATATTCTTGCTCGGCATCTAAAACATCAAGAAGCGTTCTTGTTCCTAATTCAGATTCTTTTTTAACCCCTTCTAATGCTAATTTTGAGGCTTTTATTTGCGATTCTATAGACATTAACCTTGCTGATGTAGAATTATAACTTTCCCACGCTTGCTTGGCATATTCTTTTATGCCATTTTTTGTTACATCTATATCTATTAAGCTTTGACCTGCTTGATATTTCGCTGCTCGAAGATTAGACCTTGCAAGACCTTTCGAATAAAGCGGAAACTTTAAAACTGCCCCTACTGTTCCGCCTGATGTATCTAACCCTTTGGCTGCAACATCTTTTTCGTCCTCAAAGCTTGTTACTATGTCTAGTGTCGGCAGAAGACTGCTTCTGGCTACTCCTACCTCACTTTTTGCCTGACGATAATTATATTCTGCAGTTTTTAATAACGGACTTGATTTTAACGCTTCATTTAATACTTTATCTAAATTATCCGGCAATAAGTCATAAAGTGACGCATTTATATTTTCGATACCATTTGGGCTTCTTCCTATTACTTTTTCATAGGCTGCCGTTGATATCATTAAATCGCCTTTTGCTTTTATCGTTTCTGATTTTGCTTGCTCGTATCTTGCTTCAGATTGAGAAACATCGGTTATTGTTAAATCTCCAACTTCTAATCTTTGTTTTGCTGCATTAAAATGTTTTAACATTACTTTTTCATTGTTTTGATTAAGTTCTAAAACCGCCATATCTCGCCCTACATCAAAATAAGCTGCTGCTGCTTGTAACATTACCTCTTGTTCTTTATAATTTAAGCTAGAGCGAGCACCTAAGACTGCATTTTTTGCCGTCTTTAATTCTGAACTGGTTTTAAACCCTGTAAAAACAGGCTGCGTCAGAGAAATACTGTTGGTCATCGTATTCCTGTCTTTATAAGCATTACCTGTTAAATTTTGATTATTATCAAGCCCGATTAAACGATTAATATTCGAAGTAGCAGAAATATTAGGACGTAGCCCTGACATCGCCGCAGAAACGCCTTCGTCCTTTATTTTTAAGTATTCACGATACGATTTTAATTCCGGATTATTGTTATATGCAAAAGCCAATTCTTCCGCTAAATCTGCGCAATACCCAGCAGAGCTAATAAAAATCATACACAAAAATAATATTAATTTTTTCATTTAATTCACCTTGTTTTTTTCCTTTAGATTATTCTTTATAAATTAATCTTTATTTTTTTTCAATCGCTTTAATTATTTTATTACCTGTTTCTTGCTTGAATTTTTTCTATTATTGCGCCTTGCTTTATTTGTTTCTCGTCTTTTAAGCCCGTTAATTCTTTAAAGGAATAAATGCTTTTATCTGCGATTATTTTTATATCTTCCCAATCTTTTTTTGAACTTTCATCATAAACACCAATTACTTTAAAACCCGCTGTTTTTGCTGCTTTTATTGCATGTAATGCATCTTCAAATATTATTGTTGAGCTTTTATCCGTGCCTAAAAAACTTGCTGCATCTTCATATAGTTGCGTATTTCCCTTACTCTTTCCTGTTTCCGCACAAGTTATTATATCCAAAAAATATCCGGATATATTGTTCCTTTTTAGAGCTGCACTTGTTAATTCTTTATCATTGGCTGTTAAAATGCACATTTTGATGTTTTGCTGCTTAAAATTATTTAAAAGCTGAATTAGTCCCTGTTTTGTTTTTACCTCTTTTAAATATCCTTCACTTATTATGCTATTGATATGCCCTTTTATTTCCTCCTCGCTGTCTTTTATTCCATAATTATTTTTAAAATAAAATATTGCTTCTTCAAGAGTTTTTGACTTTAAATATTCATCTATATCCTCTTTTGGAGATATATTTTTGCTTAAAAGATAATTAGAGGCCAGATTTTTCCATAACGGCATGGAATTAAGTACGGTGCCGTCTAAATCAAATATAACGCCTTTTATCTTTTCCATTTTAAGATTTTCCTTTTTCATAAAAATAATGTTTGGGCATTTGCTTACCAATATTACTACTTGCAAAAATAATGATTAGCCCCCCTTCTTTAACGCTTATTCGAGCCTCTTTGCCTATAAATTCATTGCTTATTCCTAGAGGAAAATCGTTGCTTAAAATTTCATTTGATAATCCATATTTTAAGCCCGAAATTGAAACTCCTTTTGCCTTATCTGTCATACAAAAAACTGAAATTATGCCGCCAAAATCATCTTGAAAAACTAAATCTGAATTATAAACATTTGTTATAATATCTTCATCTCCGATTAAAAATCCTATAGAATCGTTCTTTGCTAAGTATGTTAAAATTTGGATATTAGCTAAACTATGATCAAACCTATTATCTAATCCTCCGTATATTTTAAAATATTTATAACCTCTTTTAAGACCTTCTTTTACAGCTAAAAACATATCTGTTTCATCTTTTGCTGCCGGATATTTTATTACATTTTCCTGATTAGGGACAAACCCTAAAGAATCAAAATCGCCAATTATTAATGTTGGCTCAATTCCTATTTCTTTTAAAACTGAATATCCACCGTCTGCTGCTATAATAAATTTATTACTTAAATCTTGTGGAAAAATTTTATGGTTATTATAAGCTCCTGCTCCAAAAATATAACATTCATCTTTATTTATTTTCATATTATTCCTTTGTTTTTTTAGTAATATTTTTTTAACTTTACTTTGTTTTTTAATATGCTATAAAAAATTTTATGAAACAATTTATTTGCATTTTTTCAATTTGCGTTTGGGTCTTTTTAACTTTCTTGACCTTCACTCCCTTTGTGCTTTCGGTTAATATTTTTGAGCCTTTTTTATTCGGACTGCCTTTAACTTTAGGTCGCGGAATACTAATCTCAATCTTGATGATATTTTCTTTAATTATTACCGCTTTAACTTTAGATAGTAAAGATTAATTATAATGTTTAATTCCATTTTTATCTCTTTAATTGCCATTTATATCTTATCATTAATTATTTGCACTTTTTATGCTTATAAAGATGCAAAAATGGGGCGAGAAGGTTTTATTTTAGGTGGGAAAAAAGGCATCGGGGTAACGCTTGGCTTCTTAACTTATTCAGCAACACTTTTTAGCACTTTCACTTTAATGGGAATGCCTGATTTTTTTAGAGTTAACGGAGTTGGAGCTTGGATTTTTTTAGGAATTACTGATGTCGCTATGGGTATGATTATTTTGTTGTTCGGAGTTAAACTTAAACAGTATTTAAAAAATAAAAAATTCGAAAGCGTCGGAATTATCTTGCAAAATGAATATAAAAATAGAGCGGCTTATTTAGTTTATTTGCTTGGAATTTTTATATTTTGTGCACCTTATGTTGCGATTCAAATCAAAGGCTTAGGCGATTTTTTAAGCGTCAGCTCGCCTCTTAATATCCCGATGTGGGTATGGTCTGTAGGCGTTATTTTAATTATGCTTGTAACATCTTGGATAGGCGGGCTTAAATCTGTTATGTATGCCGATGTCGTTCAAGGAATTTTATTGCTGCTTGTTGTTTGGATTATCGCTCAAAACTGCTTGGATTCCGTTTTAAGTACAAGCGTTATGTTTGAAACTTTGCAAAAAGTTAACCCCCAGCTACTTTCTGTTCCTGGTCCTAAAGGCTTGTTTTCTACACAGTTTTTACTTGCTTCTTTTATAACTATTATTTTAATGCCGATTACTCAGCCCCAGCTTACCATTAGAATCGCTCTTATGCAGAATTTGAAAAAGCTAAAAATTATGGCTGTTGCCGTTAGTATTTTTGCTTTTCTCGTTATCGCCCCAACAATAATTATCGGCTTATCAGGCGCTATTGTTTTTCCTTTTGAAACAGCCCCTGAATTTATCTCAAAAACCTTAATTAATAAAGCATTTCCAATATTATCCGGTCTAGCTATCGTAGGATTACTGGCTGCCGCTATGTCTACGCTTGATTCTTTGTTTTTCGCTTTAGGCACAGAAGCTGAAGATTTAGTCAATAAAAACAAAAGAAAAAAAGGAACGTTGGCAATAAAAATTTTAATAGCCTTATTTTCTGGACTTGCTTTGTTAATGGCAATGTATTCTTCTCAATCTTTAGTAATGCTGGCAAGAGTTAGCTTTGCCGGAACCGCGATTTTAGCCCCGATGGTTTTAACTGCGATTTTATATAAAGGCAAAAAACCTACTTCAATTATTTGGGCTACGCTTATTGGGTTAATCGTTTTTATGCTAACTTCAATGAATATAATACCTTCAACAGCGTTAGGAATCAGAGCTGATATCGGAGTTTTAATGCTTGTTTCTTTATACTCCTTAATTATTTTAGCTGTTGATTTTTATAAGCTAAAAATGCAAAAGATTTAAAAAAATTAACTACTTTTTAATAAATAAATAGTATACCTAACCTTAGGTTGGATGAGGAGTTAGAAGTTTTAACTAAAACCTTAAATACTGTTTATAAAGCGGCTTTATAGCCGCATTTTTTATGTTTAAAATGATTGTATTTTTTAAACAACAAAAGAGAGCCTCATTGATTTAATGAGGCTCTCTTTAGGTTCTAAATTTGTTTAA
>CAYWTE010000110.1:0-4702 GCA_964461145.1 uncultured Lactobacillales bacterium
AAGTTAGAATCCTGCCTGGGGCAAGGGTTGGGCAAGAAGGGTTTGGTTTTATAATAGATATGCGCGGTGGTCATAAAAAATATCCGCAGTTAGGCAGAGTTATAATCGGTGATGATGTTGAAATTGGTGCAAACACAACAATAGACAGGGGCGCTTTAGGGGATACAAAAATAAGTTCAGGCGCAAGACTGGATAATTTAATTCAAATTGGTCATAATGTTGTTGTTGGGGATAAAAGCGTTTTAGTTTCGCAAACGGGCATAGCCGGCTCAACGGAATTAGAGCCTTGTGTTGTTTGTGGCGGACAAAGTGGCTTAGCCGGACACATAAAAATAGGAATGGGCAGTCAAATAGGTGCACAATGCGGGGTATTGCAAGATTTACCAGCATTATCAAAAGTAATGGGTTCTCCGGCGGTTCCGATAAGACAATTTTTCAGGCAGCAGGTAACGTTAGAAAAATTGGCAAAAGTGGAGAAAAAGACAGATGAAGTATGATTTTAACATAAATGATATAATGGAAATTTTGCCGCACCGTTACCCGTTTTTATTAGTAGACGGGATAATTGATTTTAAATCCGGCGAAAGTGCAGTAGGCATAAAGAATGTTACGATAAATGAGCCGTTTTTTATGGGTCATTTTCCTAACAATCCTGTAATGCCCGGAGTATTGATAATTGAAGCGCTTGCTCAAACTGCAGGCTTTGTTGTGATGCAGTCAAAAGGAAGGAAAGATTTTGTTTATTTTATGACGATAGACAAAGTAAAATTCAGGAAACCGGTTAAACCCGGCGATGTTTTGGAGCTTCACGTTGAATGTGAACAGACAAGGGGCAATGTTAGTAGATTTAAAGGTACAGCCAAAGTGGACGGTAAAACGGTAGCTGAAGGCATTTTATCGGCAATGATAGCAGAAGAAAAGAAATAAAAAAATGACGGCAAAAATAGATAAAACAGCAATAATATCAAAAAACGCAAAAATTGGTAAAGATGTAGAAATAGGGCCTTTTTGTACGATAGGAGATAGAGTTCAAATCGGGGACGGTACGAGGTTAATTTCTCATATTGTTGTAGACGGCATTACCAAGATAGGCAAAAATAACACATTTTATCCTTTTTCAGCGATAGGAATGATATCACAGCATTTAAAATGCAAAGATTATACGGAAGGCGTGCTTGAAATTGGGGATAATAATATATTCAGGGAAAGCTCAACTGCCCACCCGGGAACTCCAATAGATAATAATATAACAAAAATCGGCAACAACTGCTTGTTTATGGCGTGTTCACACGTTGCTCATGACTGTATAATCGAGGATAATGTAATAATGGCGAACAGCTGCTTGCTTGGCGGTCACGTTAAAATTGGCGAATTTGCAATACTAGGCGGCAACAGCGCAGTTCATCAGTGGTGTCATATCGGCAAGCATAGCATTATCGGCGGAGAGGTAGGGGTATTAAAAGACGTAATCCCTTATGCAATGGTGGAGCTGACTAATCCGAGTTATTTAGCTGGCTTAAACTTAGTAGGGCTAAAACGCCGCAATTTTTCTAAAGAACAGATTCAAGCTCTTCAAAAGGCATATAATATGCTTTTTGGTGCTGAAGGCACTCTTTTAGAAAGACTAAGTGAAGTGGAAAAAATTTACGGCAAAGATAATGAATTAGTTATGGATATCGTTAATTTTGTTAAAACATCAAGGGACAGAGGCTTAATGCAGCCTAAATATCAAAGTCACGCTGAAAATGAAAATGGCGGGGAATAAGAGCTTTAAGAAATTAGGCATAATAGCAGGGAAGGGCTCTTTCCCTAAAATGCTTATAAATCATTGCCAAGAAAACAAAATTCCGTTTTTTATAGCCGCAATAAAAGATTGTATAGAGGCAGATTTAACAGGGCTGCCACACATTTTAATAAACTTAGGCGACTTAGGCAGAACGATTAAAACTTTCCAAAAAGAAGGAGTAAAAGAAGTAGTAATGATAGGCGGAGTTAACAAATCATCGCTGTTTTCAAGCTTACCTGATTGGGAAGGGATAAAGTTTTTAAGCCGCTTAGGGTTAAAAATTTTAGGTGACAATAAAGTTTTAGAAGAAGTTATTGCATATTTTGAAAGTAAAGACTTAAAAGTCATCGGGATAAGCGATATAATGGGCGAAATCTTAGGTAAAAAAGGGCTTTTAACCTCAAAAAAGCTAAACGAGCAGGATAAAATCAATATAAAGTACGGCATAAAAGTAGTTAAGGCCTTAGGCGAGCTTGATATAGGACAAGCTGCGATAATTCAAAACGGAGTAGTTTTAGGGGTAGAAGGCGTAGAAGGCACAGACACCCTTATCAAAAGATGTAAAGAGCTAAAATTTAAAGGCAGAGGCGGAGTTTTGGTAAAGCTTAAAAAACCTCAGCAAGAAGCAAGGGTTGACTTACCAACGATAGGGTTAAACACGTTAGAAGAAGCAAAAAAAGCAGGGTTAGAAGGCATCGCCTATCAAGCACAAGCCACATTAATTGCCGGCGGTCAAGAGATGATAAGCAAAGCGAATGATTTAGGGCTGTTTTTATTAGGTTTAGATGAAGAAGATTTAAAATAATGACAAGAGAAAATCCGTTAATATATTTAATTGCAGGTGAGCCGTCAGGAGATTTATTAGGGGCAAGATTAATGCGAGCCTTAAAAGCAAAGTTAGGAGATGGCGTTAAATTTAAAGGCATCGGCGGCGAAGCAATGATAAAAGAAGGCTTAAAAAGTACTTTTGACATAAAAGAAATCAGCATAATGGGTATTTTTGAAGTTTTACCTAAAATCCCTAAAGTTTTAAGAAGAATAAAAGAAACCGTAAAAGATATTGAAAACAGCCAGCCTGATTGCATTGTAACAATAGACAGCTGGAGCTTTTGCTGGAGGATTAACAAAGCACTATATAAAAATAAAAGCGGCATTTTAAGGATACACTACGTTGCTCCGCAAGTTTGGGCTTGGAAGAAAGGCAGAATCAAAAAAATGCCTAAAGTAATAGACCATTTATTAACACTGCTTCCCTTTGAAAAAGATTATTTTGAGCCGTACGGAATCCCAACCACATTTGTCGGGCACCCTGTTTTAGAAGGGGTAGAAGAAGGCGAAGATACCGAGAATTTTTACATAAAAAACGATTTATCAAAAGAGTTGCCGATAATCAGCCTTTTGCCGGGCAGCCGTCATAATGAGGTAAAAAGATTATTGCCCGTATTTTATGAAGCTCTTAATATTTTAAAGCTCAAAGGGCTTGATTTTCAGGTTGTTTTGCCAACAGTTTCAACGGTTAAAGAAGAAGTTGTGAAAATATGCAAAGACTGGAATTTTAGCGTAAAAATAATCGAAGGTCAAAACGCCAGACAAACGGCATTTTTATGCAGTAAGGCGGCATTAGCTGCATCAGGCACGGTTTCTTTAGAATTAGCGATGGCAAAAGTTCCTCACTTAATTGCGTATAAAATAAATCCGCTTAATTACATCTTGCTGCCGTTTTTAATGTGCAGGATAAAATTTGTAAACTTAATCAATATTTTGCAAGATAAAGAGATTATTCCCGAATGCCTCCTTTGGCGTTGCAAAAGCGAGATATTAGCAGAAAAATTAGAAGCTCTATTAAAAGATGAAAAAAAAACAAACGAGCAAATATCGCAAAGTCATAAATCATTAAGAATGTTAAAACCAAATGTTTCCGGCACGCCTTCACAAATAGCAGCCAAGACGATTTTAGATATAATCAACTACGATTAATCAGCGCATAATCTTCAAAAAAAGCTCATCTTTATATTTTTGCCGAAAATTGTTGCAATTTTTTGTACAATGTAGTATAAAAGAAGAGATTAATATGAACATTTCTAGAATTTTTTTAATGCTAATGATGGTTTTTGCCATTTTAGCAGGTTTTTGCTGCACTAATGTGGTAGCAGCAGAAGGGCTGAAATATGTCCAGTACAACCCTGTTTACTATTCCAAGTTTTATTCTCATGAACTTGGGGTAACTTTTCAAGACATTATTGATAAGAAAGGTCTTGTAAAAGGAACAGGATTAAACAACTTGTATGACAAAGTAGGCCGTCTTTTTGACTGGTCGTCATACATTATAACAGAGGATATTGAAAGGCCGCTATGTCCGGCGCCTAAAGGAAACACTTACTACAAAGTCAGATATTCAGATGAATATGTGGCAGTAGTAACTGAGTTAGAAAGGTTGTTGACAAAAAGGGGGATAAATATTCCTTGTACGAGTGATATGGGGTACGGTTTTACTCGTAACGAGATAACGAGGATAAAAAATCGCCTTCATCGTTTAGCTGATTTAATGAGTGAGCTTAACGTGCAAAGGTATCAAGACACGTATTACTCGAGTAAAAGTTATTGTATGCCTCCATCAGAGCTTACAATAACACACCCGAAAGTAACCAAGTATTTTGAGGCTTGGAAAGTCGATGAATACGGAAGTTACGAGTGGGAATGGACAGGAACAAAGGGGTTTTATAACAATAGAAATTATTTTAATTTCTTGTTTTAATAACTCCTTTTTCCTTATAATTTAATGGAATTCCATATTATGAGAGTTAAAAGGCGGATTACAAGTAATAAACCCTTTAACATTTTTGCAAGTAATATTGTTAACGGTTTCCGGAGGAATAATAATCATATCAGTAGGCAAAAGCTCAATAACTTTGCCTA
>CAYWTE010000111.1:0-4279 GCA_964461145.1 uncultured Lactobacillales bacterium
CTAGAGATGGCAACCATCATCAAAGAAATTACAGCCATCATAGAGGCCATGAAGGAAGAACAGTTTACAACGTAAGCAAAAATAATTGGGTATTTCCGTTTTTAGGCGGGTTAGCGTTAGGCAGCCTGATGGACGACTCTTACGCTTCAAGAACGACTTATGTTTCCCCGCAAGTTGTTTACACTTCTCCTGCTTATGTAATTAATACCAGACCTATAGTTTACCTTGATGAACAACCGACAGGGTACATTATGCATCAACCGGTATATCAAGAAGTTATTCGTTATGTCCCTTCTTGTAATTGTTACAGAAGCTTTAGATATTAAAGATTAAGGCTTAAAATATTACTTAAAATCGGCTTTATGCTTAAAATCAACCCCTTTATAATCGGTGAAAGTAATTTCTTTATCGCCGGTTTCTTTTATAGGGTTTGGCATAAGCAGCATTTTCCCGTTTTTAGTATCAACAATATATTTAGGAACAAGATAACCGGAAACATTCCCCAACATATCGCCTATTATTTCAAGACCCTTATTAACCGTAGTCCTAAAATGCTCTGCCCCTTTAACATAATCATTATGATAAAGATAATAAGGCATAACCCTATTCACGGTTAGCGTTTTAAACAATTCAGATAATATTTTAACGTCATCATTAACATCTTTAAGAAGAACCGTTTGCGACAACATAACAAACCCGTTATCTGCTAATTTTGCAAGAGTATGGCTAACATCTTGAGTAATTTCTTCTTTCACGGAAAAATGCAAAATCAAAAAAAGCGGCTGATATTTTTTTAATACACTAATTAATTTATCTGTGATTCTAAAAGGCAAAGCCGTGGCAACCCTTGTCCCGATTCTAATAATTTCAACGTGAGGAATATCCCGAATTTTAGATAAAGCATTATCAAGAAAATCATCTGAAAGCATCAACGGGTCGCCTCCGGAGATAAGGACATCTCTAATTTGAGAATTTTCTCTAATATATTTCACTGCTTCTTCGAAATTTTGTTCATTGATATTTTTGTTTTGTCCAACAATTCTACTTCGAGTGCAATACCTGCAATAAGCCGCACAAACATTAGAAAGCAGCAATAAAATTCTATCGGGATATTTATGAATAAGAATCTCATTTACCCTTGATTTTTCCTCATCTAATGGGTCTATTTCTCCGCCCTTCTCCAGCATTTCAAGTTTACTTGGAATAAACTGTTTTGCGATATTTTTATTTTCATATATCAAAGCCGCCAAATAAGGAGTTATCTTAAACGGAAGATTAGTTTGAAAATTAAAATCAATATTTAAAAACTTATTGATATCATCTTGATTTTGAATAGAATTTTTAATTTGCCAAGAATAATCCTGCCAATCATTTAAAGTAACATCGGCATAAAATTTGCCTCTAAATTCAGTATAATAAGATAAGGTCATAAAACTTTCTAATTTCAGATTAATATTCGATTTTATCTGTTTTATTAAGCCATTTTTCAAAAACAATCAAGGATTTTTCATCATTAATTTTCTGCATAAGAATATCTCTTTTATCAATTGGCATTGAGACTTGTTGATAAAAATAGCTATCATCAAAACCTATTTTTGCGGCATCTTCTCTGTCATTAGCGTAATAAACGGCCTTTATTCTAGCCCACATAATTGCGCAAAGACACATCGGACAAGGTTCACAACTAGAATATATTTCACAGCCAGAAAGTTCAAAGGTATTAAGATTTTTACACGCATCTCGAATCGCCATAATTTCAGCGTGAGCCGTAGGGTCATTAAGGATTGTTACTGAATTGACCCCTTTACCGACCATTTGCCCGTCTTTAACGACAACAGCGCCAAAAGGACCTCCTCCGGCATCAATATTATCTAAACTTAAATTCAAAGCATATATCATAAAATCTTGATTCATAATAACTTATGTTACTAACAAATAAAAATTACTAAAAGATTAACAGTAAAAAAGAAGATCGGATAGCCTGTACAAAAGCAGGGTATGGGGAGATTTTATAACAAGCTATCCGAAAATGACTTTCAAATAAAACTTGGCATTTTTATGAGGAGTTTGTTTTTAACCAAAGCCTTACCTTGAAAGTAAGCTCACATTAATTCCTATTTTGTCGATTGTCAATAACTTTTTTTGAAAAAAAGGAAAAAAGTTAACCTTTATTAACGCAGCATTAAAATTATCCTTATTTTATCCCAAAAAGAAAAATAATGCTTTCTAATGAAAAAATAAAATATTATCATATCTTTCATCTATAATTTTATAAGGAGCATATTTATATGTCTATTAAAAACGATTTAAAAAAGATATTCCCGCCACTTCACCCGGAAGGTAAAAAAATCATAGCAATTGCTTTAATAATCACAGTAATTTTAGAACTTATTTCTTTAAATTTATTATTTTTAGGGCTTGGGCTAACTGCTTTTTGTTACTTTTTCTTCAGAGATCCAAAAAGATATACTCCGCAAGGTGATAGCTTTATAATAAGCCCTGCTGACGGCACTGTTTTAGAAATAGATGACGACGTTTGCCTGCCTAAAGAATTAGGCGAATCTGAAGCAATATATCATAAAATAGGTATTTTTATGAGTGTTTTAAACGTTCACGTAAACAGAGTACCGATTAGCGGTAAAATTGAAAAAATCGCATATACTCCAGGTAAATTTTTCAACGCATCATTAGATAAAGCAAACGAGTACAATGAACGCAATGCTATTTTAATGAGAACTGATAACGGCTACCCCGTAGCTTTTGTACAAATAGCAGGATTAATCGCAAGGAGAATCGTTTATAATATTAAAGAAGGCGACATATTAAAGAGCGGAGAACGATTCGGTATAATTCGTTTTGGCAGCAGAGTTAACGTATATGTTCCGATGACCGTCAAATTAAACGTAGATATCGGTCAAACCGTTATCGGAGGGGAAACTATTTTAGCTAAAAGAGAAATAAATGAACAAATTAAACCGCTTTAAGATGCCGCACAAAAGGATTAAGAGCATTCCTTTTCATATTTTAGCCCCTAATTTAGTAACTGTACTAGCGATGGCGGCCGGAATAACATCGATTCGCTTAAGTGCTCAGGGCAAATGGGAATTAGCAATTATAGCGATATTTTTAGCTGCAATTTTTGACGGCTTAGATGGCCGAATAGCGAGATTATTAAAGGCCTCAACAAAATTCGGAGCAGAATTAGATTCTTTATCCGATTTTGTAAGTTTTGGAGTCGCTCCAGCAATGCTTTTATATTTCTGGTCATTAAGCGAATTAAAAGGCATTGGCTGGGTTTTATGCGCAACGTTAGCGATAAGCTGCTCATTAAGATTAGCAAGATTCAATGTAATGCTTGAAAGTGACCCGATGCCGAAATATTGGCAGCATTTTTTTGTAGGAATGCCGGCTCCGGCTGCAGCTATAAGTGCTCTTTTGCCACTTTTATTTTATTACGGCTTAGGTTTTAACTATTCTTTTTTAAGAATGCCGCTTGTAACAGGTACATTTGCGCTTTTAATATCAATAATGATGGTAAGTAAAATCCCGACTATTTGCTTAAAGAAACTGCATATCCCTGCCCCTATGCTTATACCAATGATGTTAATTTTTGCATTAACGGCAGGATTTATGGTTAATAAACCTTTTGCAACTGCATCGGTTTTAACAAGCATATATTTATTTTCTTTACCGGTAGGATTTTATCTTTTTTCAAAGGAAAAAAAGAAATATTTAGGGGTAAATGAAGAAAATAAAGAAGATTTTTAATAAAACTAATTTTTTTGTTGCAGATAAAAAAAATATAGTTTAATAAAGGTTACACAAAAACGAATAACTCGATTCAAAACAAGCGCGGATGTGGCGGAATCGGTAGACGCAACGGACTTAAAATCCGTTGGGCTTTATGCCCGTGGGGGTTCAAGTCCCCCCATCCGCACCACTAAATAAATCAAGTCAAATAAATCAGTCAATCATTAAGAAATAATCACTTTTATAACTATAAACCCATCTATTAGACAAAATAACTATTGACAAATTTATATTTTGTGTTAATATGGTTTATATGGTGTTAATAAAAAACAAAAAAGGGGAAACGAAAATGAGCTTAACAGATAAACTATTTAAAACCGGGGGAAAATTATTTGAATGTGGAAGAACAGCTGCTTTAGAAGCTGCAAAAAGAGGTTATTCTCGAATAAAACAGATTAAAGAGAATGGCATAGTAAATACGGTAAAATCTAGAGCACATCACGAATTAAATAGATTTAAAAATGGCGGG
>CAYWTE010000111.1:4289-4687 GCA_964461145.1 uncultured Lactobacillales bacterium
GGAAGAGTTAATTGTAAAAATTCCCGATAAAATTTGCAGCACGATTGATAATATGACAAAAATAAAACAGCGCCGTGCTCGTGGTGATTAATTTAAAATTTTGGGAAACGAAAATTACCAACTTATTATCATAAAAAAAGCCTTTGAAATTCTCAAGGGCTTTGTTTTTTTAATTTAATTATCTAGAAATTTAATTCTTTTTTCTAAAATTTTCTAAAGAAACGACATTCCCTGCTTTACTTTTTGCAAAAGATTTAGTTTTTTCCTCATCTTGAGCGGTTGCAGACAGGGTATTTTCAGCCATTTCCTCATTTGCAGTTTTACGAATCCCGAATCTTAAGCCAAATTTAGCATAAGGATCGGCAAAATATGTTATTGCAGCATATGGTATTTTAATT
>CAYWTE010000112.1:0-4674 GCA_964461145.1 uncultured Lactobacillales bacterium
CTCCAAAACCGGGGGCTATGGGTTCGAGACCTATCACCCCTGCCAAAATTGTATGAGAATTTATTTTTAAGGGCATCTACTTCATTGTTTGCGGTGCTCGAAGCCATCACGTATAATTTAATACGCTCAGGCTCCTTTACTCCGCACGCCTAGTATCTGTTCCTTAAAAAGTAAACTTCATATTAATTTTAGTGGTTACATAGTAGTTTGTAAGATTTTAAAAGGTGAAAATAAATGGTAAAAACCAGCCCAGTTCAGTTTTTTAGGCAAGTTGCTCAGGAAGTGAGCAAAGTTACTTGGCCGACTAAAAAAGAAACATGGCTTACTTCTGTTATGGTGGTAACTTTAGTTTTTATTGCAGCGATGTTTTTCTTTTTTGTCGATATGGGTTTGGGGTATGCTGTTAAATTAATATTAGGTTTTGGAGGATAATATGGCTGCTCGCTGGTATGTTGTTAATGTGCGTTCGTCTTGTGAAAAAAAAGTGGCAGCATCTATTAATGAACAAATAGTGCTTAAAAATATGGCAGAATTAATTCAAGAAGTTATGGTGCCTACTGAAGAAGTGCTCGAAATTAAAAAAGGTAAAAAGGTAAGTACGGAAAGAAAATTCTTCCCCGGTTATATTTTAGTTAAGATGGAACTTAATGATGAAACTTGGCATATGATTAAAAATACCCCAAATGTTTCAGGATTTTTAGGCGGAAGAAAGCCTCAGGCTATTACTGAAGCAGAGGCAAACAGAATTTTAACTCAAGTTCAAGAAGGCGTTGATAGGCCAAAAGCCGGAGTTTCTTTTGATATCGGTGAAGAGGTTAGAGTTATTGACGGGCCTTTCTCTTCCTTTATTGGGCTTGTTGAAGATATTGATAATGCTAAAGGCAAAATAAAAGTTTCTGTTTCTATTTTCGGTAGGGCTACTCCGGTTGAACTGGAGTTCTCTCAGGTAGAAAAACAATAAAAAGTTTTCGTGGAAGGTCTAAAGCCATTTGACCAGACCACGGGCTCTAATGCTAATCTGAAAATAATCTGATTAGCAAGTTTTAACAATAAATAAGGAGTATTGTAAATGGCAAAAAAAATAATGGGTTATGTAAAATTACAAATCCCCGCAGGAAAAGCTAATCCTTCTCCTCCGGTTGGTCCTGCTTTGGGGCAAAGAGGCGTTAATATTATGGAGTTTTGTAAAGCTTTTAATGCCACTACTCAAAATATGGAAGCAGGTATGCCGATACCTGTAATTATTACAGTATATGTAGATAGAACTTTTAGTTTTATTACTAAAATGCCTCCTGTCAGTTATTTCTTGAAAAAAGCTGCTAAGCTTGCTAAAGGCTCTACTGAACCTGGAAAGCTTAAAGCCGGCTCAATTTCTATGAAGCAAATTAAAGAAATTGCTGAACAGAAAATGAAAGATATGAATTGTTATGATGTCGATGCAGCTGCAGCTATGATTAAAGGTCAAGCTAAGTCTATGGGCATCGAGGTTACGGAGTAATAAATATGACTAAAATAGTAAAAAGACTTAAAGCTATTGATGCAGCTTTTGATAATAATAAGTTGTATGAATTACAAGAAGCAGTTAAAATCGTTAAAGGAAATGCTAAAGCAAAATTTGACGAAACTATTGAAATTGCTATTAATCTCGGTGTTGACCCAAAACATGCTGACCAATTAGTCAGAGGTGTTTGTCAGCTTCCTCACGGTACCGGCAAAACTGTTAGAGTAGCAGTTTTTGCTAAAGGAGATAAAGCAGCTGAGGCTACTAAAGCCGGCGCAGATATCGTTGGTGCTGAAGATTTAGCTCTTGAAATCGAAAAAGGCGTTATTAATTTTGACCGCTGTATTGCTACTCCTGATATGATGGGTGTTGCAGGCCGTGTTGCTAAAGTTTTAGGGCCTAGAGGGCTTATGCCTAACCCTAAGCTTGGAACAGTAACTATGGACGTTAAAAAAGCTGTTGAAAATGCTAAAGCCGGAGAATTACAGTTTAGAGTCGAAAAAGCCGGTATTGTTCACGCAGGTGTAGGAAAAGCTAGTTTTTCTGAAAAAGATTTGCTTGAAAATATTAAAGCTTTTATTGATACTATCGCTAAGGCAAGACCTAGTGGAGCAAAAGGTAAATTTATGTTAAAATGCTCGATTAGTTCTACTATGGGACGCGGCGTAAAAGTTTCGCTTAATTCAGATAACGCTTAATTTAGGGTTATTTGTTTTTAAGCAAAACCTGTCCGAGACAGTAGGTGCGGGTTAGGGGATTTTTTTAATCCCTTCCGCTTAATTTCCTGCTATAGACGGGGAAGATCATGAATTTTCAAACTCAAATTACTTTTTTTGAGGTTTTTTCTGAAAATAACTTGAACTACCTGGACAGGATTAATGAGTTGCCTTTTGAACTCATTTTTTGGGTTGTCGTTAATATTCTTATGAAAATTAACGGCTTGGTTAATAATTCTACTTTTATAAGGAGTAGAGAATGAATCGCGATGATAAAAAATCCTTCATTGCTGAAATGAAAGATTTGGCGGAAAAATCAGAAATTATTGTGGTTGTCCATAATAATGGTCTTACCGTTGCTGAAGTTTCAGCTCTTAGAGCTGCGGCTTTAAAAGAAGGAGTTAAAATTCGCGTTACTAAAAATAAACTGACTAAGATAGCTTTGGCTGAAACTAAATCAGCCGCTTTAGCAGATATGCTTACCGGTCCTACTATGCTTGCACTTTCAGAAGATCCTGTTGCTGCAGCGAAGGTTACCGCTAAGTTTGCTGAAGATAACAAAAAGCTCGAATTAGTCGGAGCTGCTATGGGTTCGGAAATCCTTGGAGTAGAGAAAGTTAAAACTCTTTCTAAACTTCCAAGTCTTGATGAACTTAGAGCTAAAATTATTAGCATTATTCAAACTCCGGCAACTCGTATTGCAGGCGTTGCTGCTGCTCCGGCAGGGCAACTCGCAAGAGTTATTGGGGCCTATGCTAATAAAGCTGCATAGTTAATTAAAGTTTTTAGTAACGAAAAAAAATATTAATTAGTTCAAGTATTTTAAGGAGATTAAAAAAATGGCTGATTTACAAAAATTAGTTGATGAATTATCAAAATTAACAGTTTTAGAAGCTGCTGAGCTTTCTAAAAAATTAGAAGAAACTTGGGGTGTTAGTGCTGCTGCTCCTGTAGCTGTAGCTGCTGCTGCTCCTGCTGCCGGCGGAGCTGCTGCTGAAGAAAAAACTGAATTTGACGTTGTTTTAGCATCATCAGGCGATAACAAAATTAACGTTATTAAGGAAGTTAGAGCTATCACCGGTCTTGGTTTAAAAGAAGCTAAAGACTTAGTAGAAGGCGCTCCAAAAACAGTTAAAGAAGGCGTAAATAAAGACGAAGCTGCTGATATCAAGAAAAAACTTGAAGAAGCAGGTGCTAAAGTCGAAATAAAATAAAATAATTGTTCTAGGCTTATTTCTAAGAACATCTACTTCGCCCTTTGCGGTGCTCAAAGCCATCACGTATGGTTTAATACGCTCAGGCTTTTGTGCTCCGCACGCCTAGTATCTGTTTCTTATAAATAAGCCAAGATTCAATTATTATTAGACTTTATCAAAAAGTGTTTCTAAGGCAGAGTTGAGAAATTGCTCTGCCTTTTTGTTTTTAAAATATAATAAAATTTTAATTTTTTTCTTGCTATTTTATTTTTTTATAGTATAACTCCTTTGTTTTAAAACGTTTTTTCAATCCTTCGTAGACGAGTTTTTAGCAGAATCCTGCCAAATAGAATGGTCGCGGAGTCTAATTTATAAAGGTCATTAAATATGGTTGAGCAATCTTTTACCGAAAGAAAAAGGGTGCGTCGTGATTTCGGTAAGATAAAAAATGTGGCACCTCTTCCTAATCTAATTAAAGTTCAAAAAAGTTCCTATAATAATTTTCTGCAACTAGATCTTCCAAAATCTGAAAGAGAAGGGTTCGGGCTGCAAGAAGTGTTTAAATCAGTTTTTCCTATTCACGATTTCTCCGGCAAAGGGGATTTGGAATTCGTAGATTATGAATTCGATGAGCCTAAATACGATGTCGATGAATGTCAGCAAAGAGGTTTAACTTTTTCCGCCCCGCTTAGAGCTACCTTAAGGCTGGTTGTTTGGGATACTGATGAAGATACAGGGATTCGCTCAATTAGAGATATTAAAGAACAAAGCGTTTATATGGGTGATATTCCATTAATGACTGACAATGGAACTTTCGTTGTTAACGGAACAGAACGTGTTATCGTTTCTCAAATGCACCGTTCTCCAGGAGTATTCTTCGATCACGACCACGGCAAAACTCATGCAAGCGGTAAATATTTGTTCGCTGCCAGAATTATCCCTTATAGAGGTTCTTGGTTAGATTTTGAATTCGACCCTAAAGATTTATTATATGTTAGAATAGACAGAAGAAGGAAACTTCCCGTCAGCTCTTTATTATACAGTCTACCTTCTGAAGCGGATTTGAAATTAAAAGCTTCAATGGAAGCTAATGGCGAAACTTTATCTTATGCCGATATTAAAGGAATGGATAAAGAAGAAATATTAAATACTTTCTATCAAAAATTCCTTTATGAAAAAGCTGATAAGGGGTGGGTTACTAATTTCTTCCCTGATAGATTTAAAGGAATTAAGGTAAGATATGATATTGTTAATGCTGAAA
>CAYWTE010000113.1:0-4664 GCA_964461145.1 uncultured Lactobacillales bacterium
GATATTTTCATCAATTCTGAAGGTTGAACGGTAAAAAACCCGAGATTAAGCCATCTTTGAGCGCCCATACCGATATCGCCTTTTATTTCAACGGCAATAAGCAGCATTAAAGATATAAAATAAAAAGCATAAGAGTACCTAAACCAAAATTTTATATCAATAAGCGCAATCGCAATAGCTAAGAATAATCCTGCGGCAAATTTCATAGCTTGAGGTATAACCCAAGGAGTGGTTTTACCCCCTGCAGCCGAATATAACATTAAAAAACCAACGCAAGCCAAACAAGCGATAAAGAAGAAATATGTCCAATTAAGATTAGCTAATTTTTCTTTTAATGTAAGCTCGTTTCTAATTAAAATATTGCCTGTATAACTCATATTTTATTCCTTATTTTTACGAATATCTTCAAGTTCTAAAGCTTTTTTTAGTATTTTTGCAGCAATTGGCGCCGCAACGCCTGAACCGCTTCCTCCGTGTTCAACAAGAACTGAAACGGCGTATCTAGGTTCATCGAAAGGAGCAAAAGCTACAAAAAGGGCGTGATTTCTTAATTCCCAAGGCAATTCGCTTTCTTTTCTAATTCCGGTAAGTCTTTCTTCTATAGTTATTCTTCTAACCTGAGTAGTTCCGGTTTTGCCGGCCATTTGTAGTCCGTTATAATTAAATCTATGAGAAAAAGCAGTTCCTCCCGGCTCATTAACGACCTTAAACATCCCGTTTTTAATTATTTGCAAATTAACGGGAGAAACGCCGATATCTTCAAATCCGAAAGGCGTGTCTTTTTTAAGCAAGTACGGCAGGATTTTTTTGCCTGAAGCGAGCCTTGCCGACATAACAGCTAATTGCAAAGGGGTAGTTAAAAGGTATCCTTGACCTATTCCTGTTATAATTGTTTCACCGTTTTGCCATCTTTGATTAAAGCGAGCTTGTTTCCACGCTCTAGTAGGGACTAACCCTTCTTTTTCTTTAGGTAAATCAATATTTGTTAAATTACCAAGCCCGAATTTTTTAGCCATATCGGCGATTTTATCTATCCCTAAAAGCTTAGATAATTCATAAAAATAAACGTCGCAAGAAACTTGAATACCCCTAAGCATATCAACGGTTCCGTGGCCTTCTTTTTTCCAGCAGTGGAATTTATTATTTCCGTATATAATATATCCGCCGCAATAAAAAGTATCTCTAGGAGTTATAACGTTATTTTCTAACCCTGCCATAGCCACAATCATCTTAAAGGTCGAGCCTGGTGAATATAAACCGTCTGTAACTTTATTATTAAGAGGCCTGAAAGGGTCTTGGCTCAAAGCTGTCCATTCATCGGAAGACAATCCCACATTAAAAGAATTAGGGTTATAAGCAGGAACTGAAGCTAAAGTTAAAACTTCACCGGTTCTAACATCAATAACAACAGCCGCACCGGAGTTTCCTGCCAAAGCTTCTTCAGCGACTTTTTGTATTTCATAATCTATAGTAAGATATATGTCTTTACCTGGAGTGCCTGGGTTTTGTTCAATTTCTTTTATAACTCTGCCATAAGCATTAACTTCAATTTTTTTAGAACCGCTTGTTCCTCTAAGTTCTTTATCATAATATTTTTCAATGCCGGTTTTTCCTAGCTTAAATCCGGGGACTTCTAGCAAAGGGTCATAATCTTTTTTGTTAGCCTCTAAATCAGCATCGGATACGGAAGAAACGTAACCTAATAAATGAGCGGCAAAAGTCCCGTGAGGGTAATGTCTTGTTAACCCTTCATCAATAACAATCCCCGGCAAATCAGGAATATTCAGCTGTATTTTAGCCATATCTTCAAAAGAAAGATTTTCTCTGATAGTAACAGGAATAAATCCTCTTGAATTTTGCTTTATTTTCTTTTTAATATTTCTTTTATCGCGCGGGGAAAGAGGAATAATAGTCCCCAAAGTTCTAAGAACAATATCAATATTTGTTTGCAGCCGTTCAGGAACAAGCATAACTCTAAAATTTTGATGATTTTCAGCTAAAGGAACTCCGTATCTGTCAAATATAATTCCTCTAGGCGGGGCTAAAAGCTGCATACCGATTCTATTTTCATCAGCGAGCGTTTGATATTTATCGGCTTCTATGACTTGCAGATAATACATTCTGCAGGCAAGAACTATCATAAACAAGAAAAATCCTCCGCCTAGAATATACGATCTTTTAGCGATAATTTTACTACGCTCGCCTTCCATTTTATATATCCTCTTTTAGGGCAAAATGTTGAAGGAGAGCACAAATATAATAAACAAAAGGAAATAATAGGATTAAAAGGATATAATTACAAAATACTTCTAAAAAAGGCAAAAAGGAAGAATAAGCGAATCCTAGGAATAAAAATTTAACAGCATATATAAAAAAAGCGATTACTCCGAAAACAGCCCAAGATAAAGCAAAAGGTTTTTCGTGCAAGAAACGGTGATTAGAAGAAACTATTTCATAAGCGAGCAGAAAGATAAAACTGCTGACCCCTAAAGGTGTGCCGTTTATTAAATCTTGAAATAAACCTAAAATAAAGGTTTGTAAATAAGATAAAAGGTCAGGACGGTACGCTGCCCAATAGAAAATACAAATTATTCCCAAAGAAGGCTTAATGAAAGAAACATTATAAATATCTATCGGTAGAGTAGATATAAAGATTATTAAAAAAGTTGATATAAAAGGGATATAATTTTTAAGTTTAAGCTGAATAATTTCAAGTAAGTTATTATCATTTTCCATCAGGCTTAACTCCTTCTTGGATGTGGCAAATAACTTCTTCAGGGATAATTCCTTCAAGATTATAATCAACGATTTTAACGTATTCTATATATTCCATACCAGTAAAAGGCTTAACTTTTATTTTATTATTATTATCAATGCTTTTAATTACTCCTACCGGCAAATCGGGGGGAAAAACGCCTGCAATTCCGGAAGTGAGCAATATATCTCCTAATTGAACATCATCTGTAGGAGTAGAAATCAGCATAGGAGTAGGATTATTCCGTCCTTCAAGAATTCCTTTAGCGCCGTTTCTTAATATTTTAACCGGAACCCTAGAGTTAATGTCGGTAATCAGGAGTACTCTGGAAGCAAGCAAACCGGTTAAATCAATCCTTCCCACCACCCCTTTATCACTTAATACGATTTGCCCTTTTTTAGTATTATTAGGCATACCTGTATAAGCAATAACAGATTTTGCAAAAGAACCCTCAGATTCGGCAACCAGTCTGGCAGTAACGAATCCTGCTTCCTCAAGAGGCTTGTAATTCATTAAGCTTTGTAATTTTTGATTTTCATTTTCCAGTTTTTTTGCTTTAGTTCTAAGTAAAAGTAATTGCGAATTATTTTCGCGTAATCTTTTATTTTCGGCTCTTAATTTAACAAGCTCTTTAACTCCGTCAGAAAAACTGTGAAAATAACTTAAGGGGTAAGAAAGAACATTCATAACCGGAGTAGCGGTATCCATAACGATTCTTTTAACATAACCGACGATTAAATTGTCGGCTTTACCAATAAGCATTATGCCGAAAGAAAAGAATATCAAAATTACAAAGCCGAATTTTCTTAAATTAACGCCAAGCTTTGATATTTGATGTCCTTTTAACAAAAACCATACTCTTTTACTTTTATAAATTAATACATACTTGATAAAACGTTTTTAAGAGTTCTAATTTCCTCTAAAGCACGGCCTGTTCCGAGAGCAACACAGCTAAGAGGCTCATCAGCAAGGGAAACAGGAAGGCCGGTTGAACGTCTTAATACCAAGTCCAAATTACCGAGCAGAGAACCGCCGCCTGTAAGCACAATGCCTTTATCAACGATATCAGCAGCTAATTCAGGAGCAGTATGTTCTAAAGCGACTTTAACGGCTTCGATTATCTGAGAAATAGGTTCAGCAAGACTTTCTGCGATTTGTGCCTCACTAATAACGATTTCTTTAGGAACACCGTTCATTAAATCACGGCCTTTAATTTGCATAGTTCTGCCGATGCCGTTTTCAGGAGGACAAGCGGACCCGATAGCTTTTTTAATTCTTTCAGCTGAACCTTCGCCAACCAATAAATTATGATTTCTTCTTATGTAACTGATGATAGCATCGTCCATTTTATCACCGCCAACCCTAACCGAGCGGGCAAAGACGATCCCGCCTAAAGAAAGCACGGCAACTTCGGTAGTGCCGCCGCCGATATCAACAATCATCGAACCTGTAGGCTCGGTAACAGGAAGCCCCGCACCGATAGCTGCAGCCATTGGTTCTTCAATAAGGAAAACTTTTCTGGCTCCTGCAGCTTCAGCGGATTCTTGAATAGCACGCCTTTCAACAGCAGTAGAACCTGATGGAACGCAAATGATAACAAGTGGAGCAATAAAAGCTCTGCGGTTATGAACTTTTCTGATAAAATGTTTAATCATTTGTTCAGCGACTTCAAAGTCAGCAATAACGCCGTCTCTTAAAGGTCTGATAGCACTAATATTGCCAGGTGTTCTGCCCAACATCATTTTAGCTTCGTTACCTACGGCCAAGAACTGACGCCTACCTTTATTTTCAGCTATTGCAACAACGGAAGGTTCATTTAAAACGATGCCCTTTCCTTTAGTATAAATTAAAGTGTTTGCCGTTCCTAAGTCTATTGCTATATCAGCAGAAAGCCAGCCTATTAAATTAG
>CAYWTE010000114.1:0-4645 GCA_964461145.1 uncultured Lactobacillales bacterium
ATTCAAAAAATGCAGGTTGTTACAGGGGAAACCGTTAATGCTATTGAAGATATTAAAGAAACTATCGGGCAGATGAACGAAATCTCCACAGCAATTGCTTCTGCGGTTGAAGAGCAAACTGCTTCAACTCAGGAAATATCCAGAAATATTCAACAAGCTGCTCAGGGGACTAAAGACGTTACCAGTAATATTGCGGTTGTTTCTCAGGCTGCATCTGAGACAGGTTCTGCTTCAGTGCAAGTTTTAGAGGCTTCAAAAAGTGTGGCTAATGAAACTGATAGACTAAAGAAAGAAATCGAATCTTTCTTAAAAAATGTTAAAAATGTTTAATTAAATTAAATTAAATTAAATTATATTATTTTTATTTTTTAATCCCTCGTTTTTTAACGGGGGATTTTTTGTTTTAAATTTCTATCTTTAAACTCGTATAACGTGAAAAAATTGTAGATAAAATTAAATTTTAATAGCTTATTTTAAATTTATGATTGAGTTATAAGATATATTTTTTTTATGAGGAGGTTTTATAATGAATATATTTAATAAACTATCGTTAAAATTTAAGATTACTTTGATAGGAGTGATCGCAATAATATGTGTTGCGTTGGCGATTACTAAAGTAGCCAGCCGCAATCTTTATATTGACCTTGCTAATATGGCTCAAAATGATCAAGATACTAATATGCGTGTTGTTGCAAAAATGTTTGAACATTACGGCAATGAATTTAAGTTAGAAGAAGAAAAACTTTTAATTGGAGAACACGTATTTAATGACGATGAAGCTTTTGTAGATGAAGCTCAAGAGGTGATAGGTGAAGGGGCTGTTATTACTATATTAGCAGGTGATACTCGTATTGCTACTACATTGAAAGGCGAAAACGGTAAAAGAGCTGTTGGAGTTAAACTTACTCAAGATGAGGTTTATGATTCTATATTCAAAGATAAAAAACCTTATAGAGGAGAAGCTGAGGTTCTAGGTGAAACATATTTTTCTGCTTATGATCCTATTATTGATAATAAGGGAAATGTTATAGGTGCTTATGCTGTTGCTATTAAAAAATCTGATTTTATGAAAATTGTAGAGGCTATGGTTAGTCATTTAACATTTATATCTTTAGGATTATTAATAGTAGTTTCTATTGTTTTTATGGTAATTTTAAGTATTATGTTGGCGCCAATGAGTAAAATTACTGAAGTGGTTGCTATTTTAGCTACGGGAAGAACAGATTTTACCGTTCCGGCAACTCACAGAGGTGATGAAATCGGTGCAATAGCAAGAGCTTTTGATGAGTTTAGGGTTACTAAAGCTAAACAAGATGAAGCCGAAGCTGAAGCTAAGCGTAAAGTTGAATTAGAAAATATTAGAGCTAAAAAGATTGAAGATTTAACAAAGGTATTCGATGAAAAATCTAAACAAATGTTAGGAATCGTTGCCGCTGCTGCTCAAGAGATGGAAAATACCGCTCAAAGTATGTCTGCTACGGCTGAAGAAACTAATGCTCAAGCTTCTAATGTTGCTGCTGCTGCTGAGCAAGCTACTTCTAATGTTGAAACAGTGGCATCGGCCGCCGAAGAACTTTCTGCTTCAATTCAGGAAATCAGTGCACAAGTTAGAAATCAGACTAATATCGCAGGAAGTGCTACTCATAAGGCAGAAGATACTTCAGAAACTGTTGGTAAGTTGGCTGAAACAGCTAAGCAAATTGAGGAAATTATCGCACTTATTACTGATATTGCTGACCAAACGAACTTGCTTGCTCTTAACGCAACTATTGAAGCAGCAAGGGCAGGTGATGCTGGTAAGGGCTTTGCGGTTGTGGCAAATGAAGTTAAAAATTTAGCTAACCAAACCGCTAAAGCAACCGATGAAATCGCTCAGCAAATTCAAAAAATGCAGGTTGTTACAGGGGAAACCGTTAATGCTATTGAAGATATTAGGGAAACTATCGGGCAAATGAACGAAATCTCTACAGCGATTGCTTCTGCGGTTGAAGAGCAAACTGCTTCAACTCAGGAAATATCCAGAAATGTTCAGCAAGCTGCTCAAGGAACTAAAGACGTTACCAGTAATATTGCTATGGTATCTCAAGCAGCTTCCGATACCGGAGCCGCTTCTTCAGAAGTTCTTTCTGCAACTAAAAGCCTTGCAGAGCAAACTAATGACCTTAAAGATGAAATCGAAGTATTTTTATCCGGAGTTAAAACCGCCTAAAAATATAAAGGTTATCTTTTTGACCCCCCTAGCTCCCTCATTTTTTATGAGGGAGTATTTTTTTATGTTTTATCCCCATAAGACCAACAAGAGCTTGATTAAACTTTTATAAAATGCTAAAAAATAATAATAATTTTGTATGGGGTTGAATTTTTTAAAATGATATCTTTTGGAACATTTTCAGGTGTTATTTTATGCTTTTTTGTTATAATAGGAAGCATAATGCACGTTAGTGACGAGCTGGCGGCTTTTTGGGCTCCCGGAGAATTGTTTATTGTTTGGGGGGGAACAATCGCTGCTACGCTTGCCAGTTATGAGCCTAAGAGTTTCTTTGAGGCATTAAAAGGTATCGCTTCTATTTATATGCGGGATAATGCCATTAATATTAAGGGAAAAGAAGAAATCGGGACTCTCATAAGATGGGCTTATATCGTTCAAAAAAGCGGTATGCAGGGCTTGGAAAATGATATGGCTAATACAAATGATGAATTTTTGAAAAAAGGCGCAGAATTAGTCGCTACAGGATATACTGGGGCTGAAGTTAAAGAAATCCTTATTGAAAGTATCGAAAGTGAACTTGCTCGAAAAAAAGAAATTTTCGATATCGTCAAATATATGTCCGCTAGTTCTCCTGCTTGGGGTATGGTCGGGACATTGATGGCTATGGTTATTATGCTCGGAAGTATGAGCGGAGACCCAGGAAATATCGGTAAAAGTATGGCAATTGCTTTTATGGCAACTTTTTATGGTGTTAGTACGGCTCGTGTTGTTTTGCTTCCGCCTGCAGAAAAATTAAAACAAAGAGCAATGATAGTTAGATTCCATCAATATGTTAAAGCAGAAGGTTTATATCTGATTGCCGAAAGAAAAAGCCCAAGATATATTCAAGATAAGCTTAATGCTTATATGGAACACTCTGAGATGTTTAATATTGATACCGATATGCCGGAGAAACCTTAATGCCTGAGGTAAAAGAAGAAGTCGAATGCGAAGATTGCGACTGGCTGATGACATATGGAGATATGATTACGCTTCTCCTTTGTCTTTTTATTTTAATGAACAATTCTTCTAAAGTCGATACAGCAGCTTATGAGCAGCTTAGGTCTGCTTTGGTTGAAGGATTCTCAGGAAAAAATATTCCTAAGCCTGTAGATATGATGATGAGCGAATTTAATGAAGATTTAAAAGGTTTGCCTATGGGTGATAAAGTCGTTGTCGGTTCTGATTATAAAGGAGTCGTTTTAGATATTGCCGCAGCCTCCTTTTTTACTTCCGGTTCTGCGGAAATTCAAGAAGATGCCTTGCCTTTTTTAAACTTAATATCTTCTACTATAAAAGCTGAAAGATATAATATGTTCGGGTTTACGGTAGAAGGACATACGGCTTCAACAGAAGAAACTAATGAAAAATATCCGACAAATTGGGAATTATCTTCAGCTAGAGCTTCCGCTATTGCAAGGTATTTGATAGCAACAGGAATTGAGCCTGTTAGGTTTAAGGTAATCGGCTATGCTGATATGATGCCTAAAATGCCCAATAATGATGCTTTCGGGGATTCTATTCCTACTAATCAAGAGCAAAATCGAAGAATAGTTATTAGGGCTGAGCCTCAGATACGTTAAATATATTTTAACTTATATCATTCATATTACTTACAAGAGGCTGCCCTTAAAATAATTTAAACAGTCTTTAAAAAATAATCACTTAATTATGGAGATTTCTTTTGCTGTCTTTTTCAGGACAAGGTTTGGTAGCTACAGATAAAAAAGGGAAAATTTTCTTCGCGGATTCTTATGTTTGCAAGGTTCTCGGAATTAATGAAGAAGAAGTGAAAAATAGCTCTGTTGCCGATTATCTTGGTATCAATATGAATGATTTAAAAGATCAATGCTTATTCTATCAAAAACCTGACGGGAAGAAAATAAATATAGAAATACAAATAAAAGAAGCTGATTTTCCCGCACAAAAAGTAATGTTATTCTATATAAAAGAAAAATTAGCAGATTTAATCTCTAAAGAAATTCTAAATAACACCTCTTACGCTGTTATGGTTACTGATGCAAAAGGTGTGATAGAATGGGTTAATCAAGCTTTTACCAGTATTTCAGGCTATTCTTTAGATGATATTTATGGAAGAAAAGCCGATGTTCTTAAATCTTCAATTCACGATGATGTTTTTTATAATAATATGTGGCAAACCATAAATAAAGGTGAGGTTTGGAAAGGTGAAGTCGTTAACCGTCATAAAAACGGCTCTCTTTATACTGTGGAGCAATCTATTCGTTCGCTTAAAGATGATAATGGAAATATAATTCATTTTGTGGCTCATCAAGAAGACATTACAGCAAAAAAATATGCAGAAGGGCGAATTCAGGAGCTGGCTAATTACGATAGATTAACAGGGCTGCATAATCGAGAATCTTTTATAGAATTATG
>CAYWTE010000115.1:0-4607 GCA_964461145.1 uncultured Lactobacillales bacterium
AAAAAATTAACCAATTATCAATTTATATAATATATTATTAAACAAATAAAGGGGATTGCCGGTGTTAGGGATTGTCTTTTCGCTATGAATAGCGTTGTTAAATTGGAGGAAGCTCGCTTTTGATAAGTAAAATATCTAAGCGAGCTTTGACATATTTTAAGGCATCTGTTTGAATTAAAGGAATGCTTTTATGCAAAAAATCAAGCAAAATTTTAGAGTTAAAATCGGGCAGATGATTATGGTTGGTTTTAGAGGGGATAAGCTTTCTAATTCTAAAAAAATTATAGATGATATTAAAAAATATCATATTGGCGGCGTTATACTTTTTGATTATGATTGCGTAAATCAAAATTTTGATCGTAATATTAAATCTTTAGAGCAGGTTTCTAATCTTTTAAGCTCTTTGCAAAAAGTTTCCGAGACGCCTCTTTTTGTTGCAGTTGACCAAGAAGGCGGTAAAGTTGCAAGGTTTCGTGCAGAGTACGGTTTCCCTGATATGGTGTCGCATAAAAAAATGGCGGATATGCCTAATTATAAATTATTCCAATATATTTTTGAACGGTTGCAAATCTTAAAAAAAATTGGAGTTAATGTTAATTTTGCTCCTTGCGTTGATGTTAATCTTAATTCTAATAATCCTGGAATTTCTTTAAAAGAACGCAGCTTTTCTCAAAATGCAGATGAAGTGGTTAGGTGCGGGCAAATTTTTTTAGAAGCCGAGCAAGAAGCAGGAGTTATTGGGTGTTTGAAGCATTATCCCGGCAAAGGCAGTGCTGCTGCTGATGCACATTTAGGGTTTGTTGATGTTTCTGATGTTTGGCAAAAAATAGAGCTAACCCCTTATATCGAATTAATTAAATCAGGCGCAGTTAAAATGGTTATGACTAATCACGTTTTTAACCGCCGACTTGATGAAAATGTTCCTTGTACTCTTTCTTATAATGTGAATAGTAAAATTTTGCGTGATGAGCTAGGCTTTAAAGGCGTTTTAATTTCTGATGATATTCAAATGAAGGCAATTGCTGATAATTTCGGCTTAGAAGATGCTATTGTTAAAA
Source organism: uncultured Lactobacillales bacterium (assembly GCA_964461145.1). Taxonomy (GTDB): domain Bacteria; phylum Pseudomonadota; class Alphaproteobacteria; order CAYWTE01; family CAYWTE01; genus CAYWTE01. The sequence continues at coordinate 1,059 of CAYWTE010000115.1, forward strand.
TGATTAACTCTGGTGTTGATATTATTCTTTGCGGAAATAATCTGGAATACTGGGAAAATGCAGCTGAACAAATATTTAATATTATCGCAATAAATACGGCAAACGGAAAGATTAATCAGAATAGAATAGATGAGGCATATAAGAGAATTATTAAGTTGAAAGAGGATACTTTATTTAAGGTATCCTCCTAACAGTGCATAACCATAAAAGCTATACTTTCAGCAATTATTGTGCCGATAATTATAATAGCAGCTATTATAATTATGATGTCTTCTTGTTCTTGTGTAATAGCTCTAATTTTCACCGTTTCGCCCCACTATTTAATAAATGACTTACTATAGGAGCAAAGTTTTGTTCTTTAATTTCATCTAGTAACCGGTTTTCATTCCAGTCAGAAAACTCCATCAAAGAATTATAAAGATTATCTCCATAAAGCCCCCTTGTTTTTGAACAAAGAAGGATATTATGGACTATGTTCATATTTCCTTTAGCAGCGGCATAAATCTCGTTTAATAAGTCGAGGCTTTTTACACTGTTGCTGCAAAGGCTTTTTGCACAGTTTGTTGTCTTATGGTAAAGAGGCATCTTTTGCTTCATTTTTCTCGCATCCTGCAAGCATTTTTTGAGTGCATTAAAAAAATAAAATATAAAAATAGCTTGCTTAAGTAATAAAGTATATATTTTTGATATTTTGTCAAATGTTTTTTTTAAAAATTATTTAAAAAAATTAAAGCTGCCATTTATAATAATGTACAGCTAAAATTTTATTGGCAATACCAAATAACAACCGCCTAGTAAATCTGAACGATTAAGCTTTCTTTTTGGCAGTAGTTTTAATGATTGCTTTTTTCTTTTCAACACGTTTGGTGCTGACAACTTTTGCTGTGCTTTTAGAACAGCAACTTTTACATTTAGATAGTTCCGTTTTTGCACGGTTCCAATATTCTAAATCATTACCAGTAGGGCAACCATCTTTTTCCCATAAAAAATATGCTGCTTGTTGGATGTATTCGTCTTTAATTTCTGACATTTTAATGTCCTCCCCAAAAAGGTTTAACTAAATGAACTATTCTCAAAATAATTCCTTATTACACTTATTGCAAGTATTTTTTTTATATTTTTGAATTTATTCTAATAAAAAGTTATTTATCTATTATTTTCAAAAGCTTACACGTTTATATGGAGTTAATATCAAAAAAAAATATTCAAAAAATATTTTAAAGCGTAAGTTATTGTTTTATAACATATTTTAAAATTACAACCTGAAAATAAAAATATTTAGCTTGAAAATAACTTAAAAGTTTATTAACGTGAACCAATAATTTTTAAACAGGGTGTTTTTATAGGGAGTTTTATAATGAATCTTAGGTTTATTCCTTCAGCGTTAGAATTAGATGAATTTGCAAAGGGCGGGCACGGCGATCCGTTCTCTATATTAGGAATGCATCAAGCGGAAGATCATACTTTGATAGTCAGAACTTTTCAGCCGAATGCAGTTAGAGTATGGCTGGAGAGTGTTGATAATCAAGGGTTTATTATTGATGAATTCCAAAAAATTCACGAATCGGGAATGTTTCAGTTAGAGCTTGATAAAGAGATTCATAAATTCCCTTTCCCTTATAAATTGCGAGTCGAATATAATGACGGAGGTTTGCAAACCATTGAAGATGCCTATCGTTTCCCTTCTGTTATAGGGGAAATGGACGCTTATCTTTTAAGTGAAGGTAATCACCTTGATTTATATAAGAAAATGGGAGCACATCTGGTTAATCATATGGGAGTTTGGGGCTGTGCTTTTGCTGTTTGGGCTCCTAATGCCAGAAGGGTTAGCGTTGTCGGTAATTTTAATAATTGGGACGGCAGAGCTAACGTTATGCGCCGCAGAATTGAATGCGGTGTTTGGGATATATTTATTCCGGGGATAAAACAAGGCGATATTTATAAATATGAAATTATAGGACCTTATGGTAATTTATTGCCTCTTAAAACGGATCCTTTTGGTTTTTCTGCTGAAATGCGTCCTAATAATGCTTCAATTGTTTTCGATATTGATAATTATAATTGGAGTGATAATAATTGGCTCGATAAAAGAAGAAATACCAATTATCACGAAAGCCCGATTAATGTATATGAAGTGCACTTAGGTTCTTGGAGAAAAAATCCTGCTGAAGGTAACCGCTTTTTAACATATACTGAACTGGCAAATGAGCTTGTTCCTTACGTTAAAGAATTAGGCTTTACTCACGTTGAATTTTTGCCTATATCCGAGCATCCTTTTGACGGTTCTTGGGGGTATCAATGTACAGGAATGTTTTCTCCTACCTCTAGATTCGGAACGCCTGCAGAATTCAAATATTTAATCGACAGATTCCATCAGGAAGGCATTGGCGTTATTCTTGACTGGGTACCGGGGCATTTCCCAAAAGACGGGCACGGGCTGGCTAATTTTGACGGAACTTGCCTTTATGAGCATATGGATAACCGTAAAGGTGAGCATATGGATTGGGGTACAAAAATTTATAATTTCGGACGGAGAGAAGTTATTAATTTCTTATATTCTTCGGCTTTGTTCTGGCTTCGTGAATATCATATTGACGGTCTTAGGGTTGATGCGGTTGCATCTATGCTTTATCTTGATTATTCAAGGGAAGACGGTCAATGGCTGCCTAATGAATACGGCGGAAATGAAAATTTGGAGGCAATTGCTTTCTTGAAAAAAATGAACGAGTTAGTTCACGCAGAAAATACAGGAATTATAACTTTTGCAGAAGAGTCTACTGCTTGGCCGATGGTTTCTCGTCCGACTTCTGTTGGTGGCTTAGGCTTTGATTTTAAATGGAATATGGGTTGGATGCACGATACTTTAGAGTATATTAATAAAGAGCCGGTGCACCGTAAATATGCTCATAATCATTTAACATTCGGGCTTTTGTATGCATTTAATGAAAACTTTATTTTGCCGCTTTCTCACGATGAAGTTATTCACGGCAAGGGGTCAATGTTTGGCAAAATGCCCGGAGATACTTGGCAAAAATTTGCTAATTTGAGGTGCTATTATACCTTTATGTTTACGCATCCGGGTAAAAAATTACTCTTTATGGGTGGCGAATTTGCCGAGCACGGTGAATGGCGTCCTGAGGATAGTTTGAATTGGGATTTACTGCATTATGAAAACTTGATTCAGCATCAGCAAGTATTTAAATGCGTTAAAGATTTAAATCAACTGGTTAAAAATAATCCTTCACTTTATGAAGTTGATTTTAAGCATACAGGGTTTGAGTGGATTAATCACGAAGACGGTGATAACAGCGTTATTTCTTATGTGCGTAAAGCTAAAAATGCCGATGATTTCTTGCTGGTGATTTGTAATTTTACTCCTGTTGTTAGGGAAAATTATTTGGTTGGCGTTCCTAAAAAAGGCGTTTATGAGGAAATATTTAATTCCGACAGCGCAATTTACGGCGGAAGCAACGTTATTAATGCAGGTGAGATAAAGTCTAAGGCAGGCTCGGTTAATTATCGTGATAATCATATTAGTTTAACTTTGCC
>CAYWTE010000116.1:0-4484 GCA_964461145.1 uncultured Lactobacillales bacterium
TGCTAGTAAAACAGGCGTTGATGATGTTAGAGAAATTATTGATGCGGTGAGATATAAACCTGTTAATGCAAGGTTTAAGATATACATTATAGATGAAGTTCATATGTTCTCTAAGGCTGCTTTTAATGCGCTTTTGAAAACTTTAGAAGAACCTCCAGAGCACGCAAAATTCATTTTTGCAACAACTGAAATTCGTAAAGTTCCCGTTACTATTTTATCAAGATGTCAAAGGTTCGATTTGAAAAGAGTTGATGCAAATTTGCTTGCTTGCCACTTCAAACAAATCGCTAATCAAGAAAATGCGGAAATTGAAGATGAAGCTTTAGCAATAATTGCAAAAGTTGCAGACGGTTCTGTTAGGGACGGGCTTTCAATTTTAGATCAGGCAATTGCTCATTCGGCAGGCAAAGTTATGGCTGAAGATGTTCGCAAAATGATAGGTCTTGCTGATAAAATGCAAATGTTTAACTTATTTGATGCAATAGTTTTAGGACAAGCTGACAAAGCTCTTATAAATCTTAAAAATATTTATGATTTAGGAGCAGATGTCGTTGTTATTGCTCAGGATATTATGGAAATTATTCATTCTATTTTAAAGGCTAAAAATCTTCCGGAAGTTTTAGATAATCCATTAATATCTGCCGAAGAAAAACAAAAAATTAAAGCGTGGGCTCAAGGGATAGAAGTGCCAACGCTAAATTTGGCTTGGCAAATAATGCTTAAAGGTTTGTCAGATTTGAAAAATGCGCCGAATGTTTTTAATGCTTTAGAAATGCTCTTGATTAAATTGTGTTTTATGTCCGATTTGCCCGACCCTTCTGAATTGATGAAAAAAATTAAAAATAATGCTGATCTGACTTTAAATGATGTAAAAAAAAAGCCTGAAATTATAATAAAAAATGAGCAGCAAATAAATCCCTCGATTTCTAAAATTAAAGATGCCGTTAATCAAAATAAGCAAATAAAAAGTTTTTTCGATATCCAAAAAATACTTACCGATAAAAAAGAGTTTATGATGGCTTTTAATTTTGCTAATGATATTCATCTTGTTAATTTTGATGAAAACGGCGTTATGGAAATTTGCGTTACTGATAAAGTGCCAAAAGATTTTATTCCTAATTTGAAAAGAATTTTAACGGAAGTTTCAGCAAAAGATTGGGATATAAAGATAAAAAACGATTTTTCTGCTCCGACACTTAATCAAATTAATAATAAGTTGGAAAAGAAAAATAAAGAAGATGTTGAGGATTTACCTATAATTAAAGAAGTTTTTCGGCTTTTTAACGGAGCTGCTATAGAAAAATTAGCTTACATAGGTAATGATAATTTTATTGAAAAAGAGCAAGAAGAATTATTAAATAATGATATAGGAGAGTAAATTATGGATTTAAATCAAATTATGCGGAAAGCATCAGAGCTGCAAAAAAAACTTAATGAAGCGCAAGAAAAAATCGAAAAATCCGAGTATGAAGGCGTTTCTGGTGCAGGAATGGTTAAAATTAAAATTAACGGGAAACACGATATTATTAATGTCGATATCGATAAATCAATCATTAATCCGGAAGAAAAAGAAATTATGGAAGATCTTATAATCGCTGCTTTTAATGATGCAATGGTTAAAGCTTCTGCTCAAGGAAAAAAGACTATGGCTGATGCAACCGGCGGAATTTCTATGCCTCCTGGTTTTAATCTGCCTTTTTGATTGATTAAATTCAGCATAAGAAAATGATTGCTAAGGAAATTGAAAATTTATCTAAAATTTTAGCTAAGCTGCCGTCTATGGGGTATCGCTCTTCGAGGCGGGCTGTGCTTAAAATGCTGGAGAAAAAAGAACAGCTTTTGTTTCCTCTTATTGATGCGCTTGAAAATCTAAAGCAAAACGTTAAAACTTGCGAGCTTTGTGGTAATTTTGATACGGTTTCTCCCTGCTTGATATGTTCTGATGAAAAAAGAAGAAATGATATTTTATGTGTTGTTGAAAGTGTTGCTGATATTTGGGCTATCGAGAAAACATCTGAATTTAAAGGAAAATATCTGGTTTTAGGAGGGCTGCTTTGTGCTCTTGACGGGGTCGGCCCTGAGCAGCTCAATCTTATAAATCTTAAAGAAAAAATTATAGATAATAAAGTTACAGAAGTTATTCTCGCTCTGCCTGCTACTATGGACGGGCAAACAACGATACATTATATTGCAGATATGATAAAAGAGCTAAACGTAAATGTTACCTCTTTGGCTTTGGGAATGCCCATCGGCGGAGAGCTGCATTATATGGACGAGGGGACAATTCAAACTGCGATGGCAGCGAGAAAATCTATCTTGTAAAAAATATAAAAATAATCTAGAAATTTTAAATTACTTAAGTTATTATTATATTTAAATTTTTTATGATAAAGGGAAATAAAATGAAAAAATTGCTTCTAATTTCATTATTTTTAGGGTTCATTACTGTTGCAGCACCTAATCTTAAGGCGGATTTTGCCCAAGGAGTGGCAGCTTATGATGCTGGAGATTATAAAAAGGCTTTTGATGAATGGAGTATGGAAGCTTACAATGATAATTGGGCAGCACAAAGAAATTTAGGCCATCTTTATAGATGGGGCAAGGGCGTTGCAAAAGACGAATCTAGAGCTGCTTATTGGTATCATAGAGCGGCAAAAGCAGGTTTTGACAGAGCTCAATATAATCTAGGCTGCTTGTATTTAGAAGGAACAGGCGTTCCAAAAGATGAAATGGAAGCATTAAAATGGCTTAAGAGAGCTTCTAATCAAGGGAATGAAGCTGCAAAGTTAAAAATAGCCGAAGTTCTTTCGGTTAATCCAGATATGAAGTCAAGCTATGATAATCCATCTTTGGATTCTTATAATACTTCTCAGCCGATTGCTCAAATTGCAGAAGAAAATAAGGTTGTGCCTGCTACAGAAAATAATGATGAAGCCGCGCTTAAAGCACAAGAACAAGCAATGGCTGAAAAAATAATGCAAATTAATATGGAAAAAGAAGCAAAAATTAAAAGAGAGGCAGGTATGCTCTCAACTAAAAATGATGTAAATACTTTTGTTGCCGCAGGGGCATTAGATAAAGACGTTAAAATTAAAAAAGATGAGGTTTTAACAGAAAATAAAGCAGAAGAAAATCAAGTGCAGCCGCAAATCGCAGAAAAAGAAGTGCAAGAAGCAGTCAAAGAATTGTCAGCAGCAGCAGAACAAGCTGTCTCTGAAAATCCTAAAACTCAGGAAAAATCTGAAGGGCTTGTTTCTGGATATTATGAAAATAATACTCAAGCTTCAAATGATTCTAATTATAAAGAAATGGCTGAAGTTGCTTATGCTCATTTGGGGTCTTACGGAAGTTATGCAAACGCTGACGAAGGCTGGGAAATTTTAAATAAAAAATATAACTTATCCGTGTTTAAAAAATTCGAAAAGGAAGTTATGGTTAAAGGGCGTCCTTATGTTAGAATCTATGCGGTAGGGGATAAAAACAGCATTAATAATCTTTGTTCTAAAATTCATATGGATAAGGAATTCTGTCAGATCTATAAAAATCCATAATTTATTCTACTTTTGTTCTTTTTTGTTGCAAATTGTATAAAACTGGGGTATAGTAGCAACATTAGTAGAACTTATCGCTGGGAAACGATAAAAAAAAGGTGGGAAAAATGTCTGTTGATTTTTATTTTATGAAAAAACCGGTGCCTTTTGTATGTGCTGAAAATGCTTGGTTATGGTGCTGTAAGTGTCGAATGGATTTAACTTTTGCAAATAATAGGGATATATCTGATGTCGAGGATATTTTACGGCCTTGTCAGACTATAGATATTTATTGTGTGATTAAATCTTTGCAGCAAAAAAATGAGCTTAAAAATTATCATATTCAAAGTTTGATTAAATATGGGCAACAATTAAGAGCTCCTAGTAAAATTTATAAAGACCCTGTCACAGAAATCGACTATTGGAGAGAGGCTATGGAAAAGTTAACCCCGCCAATGCGTAAAAAAGGGTTTATTAAATGATATTTAAGTATAAAGATTGTGAGAAATGGCCATATATTTATGTCGCTTTTTGTAATAATAATTCTATATTTTGGCTTAGGTATTTGAAAAAAGGCTTTAGGCATTGCTTTGTGATTATGGGAGATGGCCAAAGCTGGATAGTTATTGAGGCGACGATTACCCGTACTTTTGTAATAAAAATTACTGATGAAAATTATATAAAAAATTTGCGAAATCAAGGATTTAAGGTCGTAAGGACTAGAATATATCCGAAAGATAAGTTTTTAAGTTCATTTAAATTTGCAATATTTTCTTGTGTGGAGCTTGTTAAAAGTGTCCTCGGTATAGTTGATTTAAAAATTCAAACACCTTATAAGCTTTATAAATTTCTAAAAAATAATTTATAAAATTATCAAGATTGGCTGGGGAACCTGGATTCGAACCAAGACTAACGGAGTCAGAGTCCGCTGTTCTACCTTTAAACTATTCCCCA
>CAYWTE010000117.1:0-4450 GCA_964461145.1 uncultured Lactobacillales bacterium
CCAATAATGCTGATTTTATCTTAAATATTTTAGACAGCTTAACCGGCTCTGTTTCTTTAACCTCACTTAGAGGCAAAGGAACTTTTTCTCGCCCTTTCACTTTATTAGAGCAAAAACAAAAATCAGCACAAATAAAATACCGAGAAAAAGCCACAGAATTAAACAAAAGAATAACCGAAATTGGCCTAGCCATAAAAGAGCTTAGAAGCATTAACTCTGTTAATCCTGAAGCTTTATTAACCGCAGAAGACAAACTTCAGCTAAAAAACAAGCAATCAGAACTCTTAAGCTTAAAAAAAGAACTTCGCAAAATAAACCTTTCTCTAGAGGCAGAAATTTCTTCATTAGAAAGCGTATTAAAATTCATAAACATCGCTGGAATACCGCTTATAATTTTGTTAATTTTTACAGTGCTACGGCTAAAAAAAGAAATAAAACAATTAAAAATCAAAAAGATGCTGCCATTAAACTTGCATTTTAATCAAAAGCTGCTTTCTCTATTTTTATTTATTATTTTATTGATATTTTTAGCATATTTCTCATTTATCCTAAACGTTCCAAGCAACGAAGAAAGCTTAATTAACAAAAAAGTTTACCCCTCTCTTTTATCTAAAATAAACAATGTCAGTAAAATCGAAGTAATCGATAATCAAGGCAAAATCACAATAAATAAGAAAAACAATTTATGGCAGCTTGAAAACTTTAACAATTACCCTATTTCATCTGCATTAATAAGAGGATTCTTGCTTGATTTAAGCGAATTAACTTATTTTGAGCCCAAAACAAGACTTTATTCCCGCTTAAGATTTTTATACTTAAAAAATCCGATAGAACCTGACTCAAAATCTGTTAATTTTAGACTTTATAACGATAATAAAGAAGTTATTGCTGACTTTTTAAGTGGAGATATACGGAATAATTTATATCTTAATGAACCGGGAATATACATTAAAAAAATTGCTGAAGATTTATCTTGGCTGGCAAAAGGTAACTTTTTCAGAGGAAATTCTGATAAATACACGTGGATAGGTAAAATTTTATTTGATTTTCCATTAAAAGACATCGAATCGTTAGAAATTTATAATAAACCTTCAATCAAAAATCCTTTAACTTTTGTTCATAAGGACGAAAGCGGCTTTTTATTTACCTTAAAAGATTTAAAAGCTGATGAAGAAATAAAAGATACCAGAATAACAACCAATATCGTTAAGAATTTTGCAGGATTAATTTTTGAAGAAACTCAAAAGGCTGATGCTAAAATTTTATCATCAAAACCCATTTTTAAAACAAAATTAACCTTAAAGAGTAAAATGAGCATTGAAGGCGTTTATTATCAATTAAATAAAGGTGAAATATGGGGAAAATTTACAATTTTCGGAATATCAGAAGATAACCCGCAAAAATTAGAGATAACAAGAAGAACGTCTGATTGGTTATATAAAATCAATGAAACGACAATTGATGCTTTAAAAGTAAGTAAGAAAAATTTAATAAAAAAATTAACACAAAACTAATAAAATTGTATTAATTTTTAATAAGAAAAACATTTCAACCTATAAGATAGGAATAAAAATATGAACGGGACAGTAAGCATAGACGTATTAAAAAGAGAACTTCAAGGGCTTTTCAACCATATTCAAAAGATACGGTCAGAAATAGCTTCTATCCATATTCCTGATGACCCTTTTTCTAATATGTCTGACCAATTAGAAGCTATTGTAAAAGCTACTGAATCCGCAACACACGATATTATGCAAAATGTTGAAGAAATAGAAGGCTTTTCCCTTAAACTACGAGAGATTTCTCCTGAAAACACCGATTTATGTGAGAATATAGAATTTAACGTTGCCAATGCGATAGTAGCCTGTTCTTTTCAAGATTTAACCGGTCAAAGAGTTACAAAAGTAGTAAAATTATTAAAACACATTGAGCATCAAATTAATGTTTTAATTTCAATGTGGGGAGAAGATGCGATAGAAAAAGAAAAGAAAACTGAAAACATAGAATCTGATGAATATAAAAAATACCTTAACGGCCCTCAGTTAGAAGGGTTAGGATTAGAGCAAACAGAAATTGATAAACTAATTTCCGGACAAGCCAGTAAAGAAGAAGTAGAAAAAATAGAAGAAGAAAAACTAGCTGCATTTTTAAAGGAAAAAGAAGCAAAAAAAGCTCAAACCGTAAAAAATGACCATTCAAAAGCAGCTCAAGCACAAGCTTTTGTTGCTCCAACACCGACTTCAGCGCCTGCACCTATAACAGCTGCTCCTATGGCTCCGGCTTCGGCTCCGGCATCTTCTGCATCCGCACCTAACACGTCGGAATCCGATGATGATGCAGAACCTCTTGACCAAAATGCCATAGATTCGCTTTTTAATTAAAACAAACATAAAAAAGCATAAAAAAAGCTTGACAATCTTGCAAAAATCCTTTTAATTGCGAGCAACCCTTTAATTTTAAATAACTCATTAATAAAGTCTGAGAGGAATATTATGTCAAGACGTTGTGAAATAACATCAAAAGGTGTAATGAGCGGCAACAAAATAAGCCACGCACACAATAAGACTCGCCGTCGTTTTTTACCGAACATTCAAAAGGTTTCTTTAATCAGTGAAACTTTAGGCAAAAAGATTAATTTGAAGCTTTGCGTTAGCACGATAAGAACTATTGAACACAATGGTGGCTTAGATTCTTATTTATTAAAAACATCGAACAAAGATTTAAGCAAAAGCGCATTAGATTTAAAGAAAATAATCTTAAAGAACGTTGCTGCAGTAAATTAATGCTGGCAAAATTATCAAGCTCCTTATATATTTTTAGTATAAGGAGTTTTTGTATTTTAAAAATAATTTTTTTGTGCCCGTAGCTCATCTGGATAGAGTATCGGCCTCCGAAGCCGAAGGCAAGGGGTTCAAATCCCCTCGGGCACACCAAGTTACCTATTAGGTCTTGAGCGGTAATAATCACTAACACTAACCGATTTCCCATCATCCATTCTGGTATATCCAGAAACATGAACTTCACCGATACCTTTATGAAAAGACATTTCTCCTGGATATTTAAACTTAAAATACTCCTGCACTTTATTATTAACATCCTTATCATATTGATATTCTTTTAAGTTCATAACTTTTTTAACATTATCATCCGTCCAGGTTGAAACATCTCTAGTTAATGGATTAGAAACTTTCGGTATTAATTCTTCTTTTTTATAGCAATTTAAGCTTCCTAAATTATGAAGAATCTTATCATCAATAGTTTTACTTAATTGCTCTTTAGTCGCATTAGATCCAAGCTCATCATAAAGCTCAGAACCAATTTTAACTGCAACCGTGTCTTTTGAATCTACAGCTCCATTAACCCAACGATCATTCCATTCAGATCCTTTTTTTAATCCTCACTCTGGAATGCCATATATTCTTCCAGCATAGCCAAAATGAATATTACCTAGAACATCATGATCACATAAATAGCCATTGTGCATAGGAATTTCTGTGGCAAAAACTGTAGCAGGGTTTTATTGCCCAGTAACTTTATCAATTACTTTTGCAGTTTTGCTTTCATATTTTGGTACTATAGTTTTCATTACCGGCTTAAAATCCCAGTCTCCATTAGTTTTTGATGTTTCATAAAGATCTGTTAAACTACTTGGATTGCAATCAGTTTACCGATTAATCATCTCATTTACAACACCTTCTTTTATTTGTTCATAAGGTGATTTTGACTTATCAATATAATCAAAACCTGAGTTTCTTTTATAGTTTGTACAATTATTAATATTTGACATTTTTAATTCCTTTCATTAAAATTTTATTATGTTTAAAAATTTAAAAATAGAAAAAAACTGGTTATATTGGTTTAATTTAGTAACCAATATATTATTCGCTATTTTCCTTTTGCTTTTTTGGTTTTTGGGTCTGCCATGGATCATTGTTAAGTTTGATAATAAAACATTATGGTACTTATGGTATGCAGGAATTGTTATCGCTCCTATATTAAGCTCCATAATTATCCATTACTTACTTAATAAAACCAATAAAATTATAAATGTAATTTGTTTAATCCCACTATGGTTTTTAATAATAATAAATATTATTTTTTACATAAAACCTGAGGCTTTAAATCCTTTTTAACGCTCCTTTCAATTATTCGTTAAAAACAAAAAGCAGCCCTAAAGCTGCTTTAATAATTAAACCTATTTTTATGCCTTTTAATAGGCATATTAATCCCTACTAAAAGACTTAGAACATATAACACAAAATTTATATAAAATCAAGAAAAATCGAACATAAAATGAACATTATTATCCTTAACTTCCTCAAGCAGAATTTAGCCTATAGTGGTTTTTTAGATTAAAATTATTCCTAATTACAATTTGAGAAAATAGATTGGTTCTTAAACAACACACTATTTAAGCCATATTGAGCTTGATTATTGACGTAGAATTCTT
>CAYWTE010000118.1:0-1821 GCA_964461145.1 uncultured Lactobacillales bacterium
GTTGATTTTCCGTCTATAATAATATATTCAATATTTTTATATGTTTGGGATAACACGCTCTCAATTGTCCTTTGTATTGTTTCCTCGCTATTATAACAAACTGTTACTATAGTAACTAGAATTTGTTCCTCCATCCTTCCAATCCCCTTACCTTTTCGCTTCTAATAACTCAATCTTTTTCATTATTTTTTGAATTTCATCATTAGAAACTTTATTTTTCCGCTCCATCTCTTCCATATATGACTTATACTTTTCGCCTCGTATTTTCTCCTCATTTAATCGTTCATGTGAAAAAAAGAAGCGTTTAAGACATATTGCGGCTTGTTGTATCCACGTTTTTTTTAAGCATCTCTTAAATTCATTTAATATATCCTTTACTGTATAGTGGTATATTAATCCCTTTTTCTTATCAGTAAGTTGAGCAAGGCAAACTCTTGCAATCTTCACATATGTTGGTTCCTGTTCATCATGATAATATTTATTCCTGATATTGGTAACAGAAATGGGGAATTCAGCAACAGATGAATAAACTGACTTCAAAAAATCTTCCTTATTATCAATAAAGTGCCCACCAAGGAACACCGTACATTCATATCCATTGTCAATAGTATATGGGCGCAAAATAAAACAATTCTTCTTAGCAAAATAGATTTCAGCCATTGAGGTACTATACCAATTATAAATTGTATCTGCTACTAATATCCATTGCTTAACAGAATGGTCTGAAATGACATAGAAATTGCTATATTTACTTGCCAGTCTCTTAAGTTCCTGATTATCTGCTTCTGCAGGATGAGGTCTGTATACAAATGCTAAATCATGAACATTGTTTAGAAGTTCCTCAATCCACTCAAGTATAACCTTCTGGCTTAATACCGATATATCCATAAAACCCGCAAGCTCATTCTCCATTATTTCATTCGGTAAATTCACAAATGAAAAAGAAGAAATAAAAAGAAACAGTTTTAACGAAGGATTAATTTTAAACTCTTTCATTATTTCTTCTTTTGATAAGTAAAAGTCTTTTAATTCGTCACGAAGAAAATCCAGAGTAATATTACCAACTACCACTACATTCTCGTCAGGTATTTTATCATATTCTACAAGTTTTCTATAATTTTCCTCCCCCCATGACAAATGCTTTATATCATGCGTCTTTCCATACATATTCCACGGAGACATTTCATTATCCATGTCTTTCTCACAGTATACCTGTTCCCATTGCATATTTACTATCTTAGTATATCCTTTTACACATATAAGAATACGATTTAATGACATTGTGGTATATGCACTCTGTATAATTAACACTTTCGTTTTAATACGGTTCCACAAGTGAAAATTCGGAATATCCCAAAAGCTAAGTAGCCCGACAGAATGCCCGCATTTTTCCAGTTCTCTAGCAATCAGACAAAGGCTCTCCAATTCTCGAGCCTTTGCTTCACAAATAAATAAAAAATCCAGTGCAATTTTACTATTACTCTTCTCATTTTTGATAATTTGCATAATATCCTCAAATACTTAATCTAATAGATTTTGATACAGTTGTAAAGTCTTTGATGCAGATTCTTTCCAAGTAAACAGGTCTAATCTTTCTTTGCCTTTTCGTATTAACTCACTCCTATAGACCTCATCTGCAAGAACATCGCTAATACTAGCTCTAATGCTCTCAATATCCTGAGGATCAAAAAAAGCAGCAGCTGATCCCGAAACTTCACGAAATACTTCTATATCGCTTACTATTACCGGACATCCGGCAGAAAATGCTTCTAGTATAGGTAAACCAAATCCTTCATAAAGAGAAGGAAATACAAAGCATAT
>CAYWTE010000118.1:1831-4126 GCA_964461145.1 uncultured Lactobacillales bacterium
CATATAGCATGTTTATATAAGTACGATAGTTCGTTGACGGAACAACTGTATTGGTAGACCTGTTCTTGTATACCATTCTCATTTAGAAAATCCAATTCAGTGACAGTGAACTTTCTGCTACCTGTACATACTAAGTTTATAGTGCAATCACTTAACAATACTGGTACCATTGCTCTCACAAAACGTTCAAAATTTTTATACCTTCCTCTATCTCCAACAAATAAAATGAAATGTTCCGGAGCCCCATCTATCTTACTCTCAGAAATATTCTGAAAATCAGTTGTGCCATGATAAATTACCTTTATTTTATTTTCATTAAATTCCGGGTAAAGACGTAAAATATCCTTTTTAGTCGTGTGCGAGATTGCAATTATTTGATCGGCTCTCAACATTGCTTGATATTTATCAGACCGCCATTCTTCCTCCAGAAAAAATTCTGGAAACAATTCAGGAATCATATCATGAACTGTTACGACCACTTTCATGCGACAATCTGGCGGTATTCTTAATTTATATTGTGTTTGATGTAAAATGTCATACTTCTTCTTCAAAAAGAAGCCAAAAAAGAATTGGTTAATTATAAATAAATATTTAACCGCTCCATCCGGATAATTATAACAATGTTTATATCCAAACAGTTCACATAGTTCAACATTTCTAGGAAATAGTACCGGCATATGTATTCTATTACTCAGATCTATTTTCATCTCAGAAATTATTTCCTTAAAATACTTAGATATGCCTCCCATTTTCTGATTGATCATCACTTCATAGTCAAACAATATATTCATATACTTATATTCTCCACTTTAAAAGTTAACTTCTAAATAAAATTCTTAGATATGGGGTAATTGAATGATATAAAGCCGTACCAATTCCAAAATTCTTTTTCGCAAAATAAAACCAGTCTTTTTGAGGTAGCCCCTTCGCAGATTCCTTTAAGTCCAATCTTTTTCTTCTTGACAACGACTTATCTTGCCATGAACCTTCTATTGAATTGGTATTGCATGTTCCTACATAATAATCGGAGTTATAGATAGCAAAGCCTTTTCTTCTAATGCTCATTCCATAATCAAAATCCCCCATAGCATGTTTATAGTAAGGATCCAGATTACCGACTTGAGCAAAAACTTTGTTCGGAATCAACACGCAATTCGCATTGAATGTATCACATTCCATCTGTGCATCCTTTGATACTGTTAGGTATTTAATTCTCCACGAAGAAGTAAATATAACTCCTCCATAACTTAATTTTCCTTTTGTATCAACAGTTGTTCCAACCATAACTGCATTTTTCTTTTCTTTTATATCCGAATACAATCTATAAATTGTATTATCTAAAAAATCCACATCATCATTAACTAATAGAATTGAATCATAGTCTTCTATATAATCTTGTACATACTTAAGTCCCGCGTACATACCACCATTCCAAAACAAACTGCCATCTCCATGAATTACAATGATATCATACGGCAATTTTTCAAGCGCTTCCCTTGTACCATCTGTACTATTATCATCTACTACAACAAATTTAAAACATAGTCCCTTATTTCCTCGCTCCAACGATTGAATGCATGTGATTGTTTTATTCTTTCTATTATGGCATGTCATTACAACAACAATCAATCTTTACACTCCTCTCCAATGATCCATGAGTACTTTCCATCTATTTTTTAAAGAGTTAAATAACTTACTAAAACCAAGATATTTTTTTTGATACAGTCTGTCATATTCAATATCTCTTATAACATTTTCTCGCATGGTCATTGGGAAGTTCATATCCTTCATTGTAAAATCATATAGCGCATTTCCTGTTGTATGTGTCGCATTCTCATGCCCAAAACCTATATTTTCAATCATGTTATTTTGAGGTACAATACCCAATCCATTATTCGAAATTCTACAATACTCCCATTGATAATCCCAAGTATCCATATTATGATAGCAAACCTGATTCCAATTGTTTGCTAAAAACATGTATGCCAGTGGGCTAAACATATGCTTTAACTTTTGGGAATTTTTTTTATTTTTCCAATTGGATATTCCAATATCATACTTGCTCCATGCTCTTCTCCACGTTGCCCATCCCCAAATTACAGAAAAAAAGGAAAACGTATAATCACTCAGCATCTGAAATTCGTGTAGGGTATTAGATCCCGATACCATCATGATTGAATCATCATCCTTGTATTTTTCAAGCATTATTTGGCAAAACTCAAAGAATCCCTTTGACGGAAGACAGTCATCTTCAATGATAATCGCTCTTTCTTCATGTTCAAATACCCATGTAAT
>CAYWTE010000118.1:4136-4439 GCA_964461145.1 uncultured Lactobacillales bacterium
TGCCATTCTATTTTTACATCCCATATTGGTCTCTGCATAATCTGTTTTCACACTACATTCCCAATTAATCTGAGACATAATTTTCCTTCGCAAACAAGAAACTCTTTCTTCCTCACCCTCTACAGATGTTCGTGCACCATCAGAAATGAGATATAATTGTCTTGGTCTTGCCTCGCATATTCTTTCAAATACCCTTAGTGTAGTGTCTTCCTTATTGAAAAAGAAAAAAGCAACCGGCGTGTCCAGAATAAAATCATTCATTTTTAAATACTACCTCTCATTAACATGTTTTCTGAAATATCA
>CAYWTE010000119.1:0-4427 GCA_964461145.1 uncultured Lactobacillales bacterium
GAACAAGTTGGATTAACGAAGAAAGATATTTCAGATTTATTCCAATTATTAGTTGACGAGATGGCTACAGCATTAGTTAATGGCGAAGATCTTAAAATTTCTGGTTTTGGGACGTTCACCCTTCTTGACAAACGCCAAAGGATAGGAAGAAACCCAAAGACAGGGAAAGAGGCAGTAATAACTCCGCGCAGAGTCGTATCTTTCAAACCTGCTCAAACATTAAGAGACGTAGTAAGTATCGGTAAATAAATAAATATTTAAAGGCATTATTGTAATGGACGGATTAACAAACAAAAAGAAAAGCGGATTATTTATGTCGATAAAAGACACGGCAGAAAAATTAGGCATAGAACAACATGTTTTAAGATTCTGGGAGAAAAAGTTTCCGCAAATAAAACCTTTAAGACGTGGCGGCGGCAGAAGATATTACAAGATAGAAGATGTAGAAATAATCAATAATATCAAACACTTACTGTATGATGAAAGATATACGATAGAAGGAGTAAAAAAACTTTTATCTAGCGGAGATAAGAGTATTTGCATAGAAAGATTAACAACCCCACCCTCACCTAGAAGAAAAAATACATCTGTTATGAAAGAAGACAATGATTTTTCTATGAAGCTAGAGAAAATAATAGAAGAATTATTAGAAACGAAAGAAACATTAAGAAAGACGATAGATCAATCTAAAGAAAATATATTATTATAAAAAATATATTGCAAAAATTAAGATATTATATTACTTAGTTTTATTAATTAACGGAGCGTAGCGCAGTCTGGTAGCGCACTTGTATGGGGTGCAAGGGGTCGGAGGTTCAAATCCTCTCGCTCCGACCAGTAAATATAAGAAAACTTCTCTCTAACCAAAAAAACAATCCTCAACTACTAGAGTTTCCGCCTTGTTTACAGCGTGTAAGCAGGGGTGCAAACTCTTTCTTTTTACCTTAATTCTCTCAAAATATCTCTCTACCTCTCTAAAAGCAGGGGGCTTCGTTCTAAAAAGCCCCTTGTTATTTTTCCTTAATTTCTGCCGTATTCAACAAAACACAAAAGTCAGTTTGTAAGTCCGTCAATTATTCCTTGCGGTAAGGTCATTCAAAAACCTCTCTGAAAAATTTTTATCCTTATAAATCAGATGTTTAAGTGATGTGCAGCGTTTTTTCTTTAAAAAAAGCGGAAAATTTTTATTTTAAATCTGTATCACTCCTTATAAGCAACAATTTTTAGGAGCTGATTTATGGCACTTAACTCAAATATAGATGAAATAGCATCAATTTTAGCGGTAGGGTTTATTAGGGGTAAACAAGCCCAAAACTTAGATATTTGTCTTGATAAAGAAGGCTTTCCAAGCATTGCTGGTGGTGCCAACAACGACATTGAGGATGATGAAGAATGATGCTTACCGGAAAAATTGCAGCCTTGGAAGATAAGCCCATGAAGGAGCTTCAGAATATCTGGGAGCTTTACTTTAATGAGCCGCCGATTTCAAAGAACAAGGAATTTCTAGTCAGCCGGATTGCTTATCGGATGCAGGAGTTATTTTACGGCGGACTATCTCGGGAAACCGAAAAAGACTTAAGCCTGATGGCAAAAGATATCGCAAACAATAAACCAGCCAGAGAGAGAACCAGTGCTATTCCTGTTGCCGGCACGAAGATTATCCGAGAGTACAGAGGGATTGAGTATCAAATAACGGTCAAGCCTGACGGGTTTGAATTCCAAGGGTTAACTTACAAAAACTTAACGATTGTCGCAGAAAAGATTACCGGCACACACACTTCCGGTCCGGCGTTCTTTGGATTAAGGAAAGGAAATAAACGTCATGAGCGAGATTAAGCAAAAACTCCGCTGTGCGATTTATACGAGAAAATCCACAGAGGAAGGTTTGGAAAAGGAGTTTAATACTCTGGATGCTCAACGAGAGTCAGGCGAGGCTTATGCTCAAAGCCATAAGCACGAGGGCTGGATTACCTTGTCAGAGCATTATGATGATGGCGGTTTTTCCGGCGGGAATACCGATCGTCCAGGACTGAAGCGGTTGCTTGAAGATATAGATAAGGGTTTAATAGACGTAGTGATTGTTTACAAAATCGACCGGCTTTCTCGTTCGCTCATAGATTTTACAAAGCTCATTGATAACTTTGAAAAGCACGGGGTAGCGTTTGTTTCGGTGACCCAGCAGTTTAATACGTCGACCTCGATGGGTAGATTAACCTTAAATATCCTATCCAGTTTTGCTCAGTTTGAGAGAGAGGTAATCTCCGAACGTATTCGAGATAAGTTTGCAGCCTCAAAGAAAAAGGGAATGTGGATGGGCGGAATTGTACCGCTCGGGTATGATGTAGATAATCGTAAGCTGATTATCAATGAGCCTGAGGCAGAGCTGGTTCGTCTTATCTTTAAGAAATTTGTGGAAACGCAGTCAATGAGTAGAACTGCTGAGTATATCAATGAGCGCGGGTATAAAACTAAATTATTAGTCTTTAGCACAGGAAAGACTAAAGGTGGCAAACCGTTCACAAAGCAGATTATCTATTCGATATTAAACAATCGACTTTATTTGGGGGAGATAAGCTATAAGGGCGAAAATTATCTCGGGCAGCATGAGGCTATAATTGATAAGGCGTTGTGGGATGAGGTTCGAAAGATAAAGAACATCTCGCCAAGGTTTAGGGCAGCATCGCGGAAAATTCAAACGGATGCTTTGCTGGTCGGATTACTCAAATGCACCTGCTGTAATCGGGCAATGGTTCCAACGTCTTCTAATAAGAATAATAAAACTTACCGTTATTATACCTCAACCAAGGCGGTGAAGGAAAGTTATAAGCGATGTGAGATAGGAAGCATTCCGGCCGGAGAGCTTGAGGAGATTGTTTTGCAGGAAGTTTACAAGGTTTTGAAGCATCCGCAAATAATCTTAAACAGCTGGCAGAAAATTAAACAAACGATCCCTGAGCAAAACCAGCGCGAAGTCTTTGATAAAATTCATAAAATCGAGCGGATCTGGAATTACTTATGCCCTGCAGAAAAACGCAAACTCATCGGGCTGATTGTTAAAATCATTGAAGTTTCAAAACATAATTTGCGAATATATTTTAACCAAGAAGTGCTTAAAAACATCGATGAAGCTTTGCTGGAAAATAGGATTATTAAGTCGGAAACTGAGGCTTTTGTGGATATCGAGGTTGACTTTTATCGGCAGCAATACGGGCGGAAAATCATAGTCAATCCTGATGAAAACAAAACAGAAAAACTATCAGAAAGCAATAATATCAGAACTTGTTTAATCAAGGCTTTTTATTGGAAACAGCAGATAAGTAGCAAGAATTTGTGCCTTCGGGATTTATCAAACAAAGAAAATATTGAGCGGTCGCATATGGGACGAATAATGCGGATGACCTTGCTGGCTCCGGATATCGTTGAGGCAATAATCGCGGGCAAAATCCCCAAGCAGCTTCAACAGAAAGACTTTACTCGCTCGGCAATCCCCTATTTGTGGGAGGAGCAGCGAATAAAATATGGGTTTAACAACAAAGAGAAAGGAAAAACAAGTGATTAGAAAACAAAGACGTAAATGCTGTGATGAGGAAGATAAAATCCTCGGGCAGAAACTTAAGGCTATCCGCATAACCAAGGGGTATAGCCAAGAAAAGCTGGGAGAGGCTTTAGGCGTAACTTTCCAGCAAATCCAAAAGATGGAGGCTGGAAAGAATAGACTAAGCCTGAAAGATGCTAATACTATCTGTCAGGTTTTGAGTATTACTCCGGCATATTTCTTTGAAACTTATGAGAATCGGCCGGTTTTTACTGACAAGGAAGCCAGATTAACTAAGCTATTTTCAATCTTAGATAATCATTCTCAAGAGCTTGTGTTGTCTATGATAGCGGCTCTACCCTGTGAATATCGGGGATAAGTCATCCTCTGATGTTCATCTGAATCCTCTAACCCTCGCCCGCTTACTAGTATTAAGCGGGTTTTGTTTTAATATTCTCTAATTGGTAGTATATATATCATAATTGACCGCAATGGTAGCTAAGCGTTAAATCTACAATCTTAAGTATTTATTACAGTTTTATTACAATTACTAGGAAAAAGATTTAATGACATTACTATCTCGTTATGACGGCATAGAGCCCTATGCCGTGCGGACGGCTATTTATTTTGCCGATAAGCTAATCCAAGGTTCTTATTTTAATCAAGCGGACAGAGAAGATATAGTTCAGGAGTTGATACTTCATTATCTCCTTAAAGCTAAGGAATATGATAAATCCAGAGGTTCAGAGGGAACTTTCATATTTGAATGTATTCGAGGTAAGGCACGAAATTTATTAGATGAGAAAAAGGCCTTAAAAAGAAGTGGCAGTATGGAGATTACTTTTTCTGATTTAATAAGAGATGAAGATGATAATTTAGAAGATTTATTTTC
>CAYWTE010000120.1:0-1213 GCA_964461145.1 uncultured Lactobacillales bacterium
AATAAGCAGTTATAAAATGGCATATAAAGGCAAAATAAAAGGCGCCTTTGATTAAATTATAGCTAAAAGAGTCAATTTCGATTCAAAAATAGCATTTTAATTTTTATTTACCCACTCATTGTCATTCTCAGCGCGTAGCGCTGGGAATCCAGCCCTTCCTTAAGATTTCTAGATTCCCAGCCTCCTTTATAGTCGGCTGAGAATGACAGCTTTTCCTTTTTTCGTTTTAATCAAAATCTAATCACTTAGTTTTAGTACGTGAATTTTTTTAGGGTCTTTGCAAACGACGACGTAGATACTGCTAGAATCCATAGACAAATTGAGTTATAGCAGATAGATACTAGGAGTTAAGAGTACTAATTAATCCTAGCGTATACTTACATACGTGGATTAATTAGTATCTCGCAAACGACGACGTAGATACTGCTAGAACTCAATTTGGGGTGTTGCGATCGAAAAACACCCCATCTTTTATCCCTTGAATCTCTTTATTTTCCTTTGTATTATCAATTCTATATTGAGCAATTAAGCAGTATTCTTTGTTTTCTTCGATGCCGATGAAATTCCTGCCTAATTTTAAGGCTGTTGCGGCGGTTGTCCCGCTTCCTAAAAATGGGTCTAAGATAACATCGCCTTGATTTGTTGAAGCAATAATAATTTTTGCAAGGAGTTTTTCGCTTTTTTGGGTCGGGTGAGGAGTATTTTCGCTCATTGACCAAAATGGAATAGTAATATCCGTCCACACATTAGAAGGATGAGTGAAGCGATAAACACCTTTTGTTGTTTTTTCCCAATCTTTAGGATTACCTTTTTCATCTTTATAAGGAGCGAGGACTTTTTTCCTAAGCTTAATATCTTCAATATTAAAAGTATATTCATTAGAAACGGTAGCAAACCAAATATCCTCGCAGTTATTTTTCCAGTTAAGCTTTGAGCCTCTACCTTTTTCTCGTTCCCAAGTAATTCTATTCCTAACAATAAAGTGCTTTTTAGCTGCATTATAAATTGAAACAGAACTAAGCCAATCTCCACAAATATAAATTGAAGCGGTATTTTTAAGCTTGGGAAAAAACGCTAAAATAATATTTTCGATATATTCTTCATAGCAATCGGTGGACATTTTACAGAATTTCTTGCCACCGAAATTTTTAGTAAGATTATAAGGTGGGTCAAGAAATAAAAGGTCAACGGACTTATCAGGAATATTTTCACG
>CAYWTE010000120.1:1223-4344 GCA_964461145.1 uncultured Lactobacillales bacterium
AAGCTTAAAACAATCTCCGCAGACAATATTATTAAGTAGGTTTTGTAGGACTTTTTTTTTGCCCCCACGCAAAATTAGGAGCTTACCTTCAAGCTCCTTTTTTTGTTCATCTGATAATGAAATAGTTTTATTTCTAGGCTTTTTTATCACTATTTATAATCTTCAAGCATTACCATTTTAATAATTTTATCAGGGTCAGAAACCGAACCATTATCAGCAGGATTGCCTTTTTTTATGTTATCGACAAATTCCATACCCTTAACAACTTGTCCCCAAACAGTATATTGCCCATCAAGATAAGGAGCAGAAGCAAAACAAATAAAGAATTGTGAATCAGCAGAGTTTGGGTCTTGAGCTCTAGCCATAGAAACAGTTCCTCTTCTATGCGGAATTTTATTAAATTCAGCTTTAATATTTTGCCCTGAACCGCCGGTACCATTACCTTTAGGATCTCCGGTTTGAGCCATAAACCCTTCAATTACGCGGTGAAAATTAAGACCGTCATAAAAACCGGATTTAACCAACTCTTTAATTCTTTTAACGTGGTTAGGTGCAACATCGGGCATCATTTGAATATAAACATCGCCGGCTTTAAGCTTTAAAACGATAGTATTTTGAGGGTCTAATTTAGAAGCATTTTCTTGAGCCTTTGAAGCAAACGGCCAGAAAGTAAGAACAAAAGCAATAAGCATAGTAAAAAGTTTTTTCATAATACATTATCTCCTTCTTTAATTCGTTGAATATTAGCACCGACGTCGGAAAGTTTGCCGACGATATCCTCATAGCCGCGGTCTAAATGATAAATACGGCTGATAATAGTTTCTCCGTAAGCAGCTAAAGCAGCTAAAACAAGTGAAACCGAAGCTCTTAAATCCGTCGCCATAACTTGAGCGCCGGTTAAGTGATGAACGCCTCTAATAATAGCTGAAGAATTGCCGTGAATATTAATATTTGCGCCCATTCTGTCAAGCTCAGGAACATGCATAAACCTATTTTCGAAAATAGATTCTGTTACCAATGAAGCCCCATTAGCAATAGCAAGTAAAGCTGACATTTGTGCTTGTAAATCTGTTGGGAAACCGGGGTAAGGCTCGGTCATAATATCACAGCCGACAATAACAGCATCTCTGGCATCAATCATTATTTGGTTTTCATTAATATCTTGAACATCAACACCCATATCAATTAATTTCATAATCGGAGAAACGATAAAGGAAGATGACGTATTATTAAGAATAAGCTTAGATTTAGTAATAGCTGCAGCGACAGCGTAAGTAGCGGTTTCAATCCTGTCTGGCATAACAGAAAAAGAAACAGACTTGAGGTCTTTTTCTTTAACTCCGTTTATTATAATTTGATTAGTGTTCTTACCAATAATATCTGCCCCCATAGCATTGAGGAGATCGATAAGATTGCCGATTTCGGGCTCTAAAGCAGCATTATTAATGACCGTTTGCCCTTGAGCTAAAACGGCGGCCATAATAATATTTTCAGTTGCCCCCACCGAAACTTTAGAAAAACTGATGTTTGCACCGCAAGGCTTGCCTTTTGCGATAACGTATCCGTTTTCGACACAAATATTAACGTTCATTTTTTTTAAGGCATCGATATGCAAATCGACAGGCCTAGGACCGATAGCACATCCTCCGGGAAGAGAAACCATAGCCTCGCCAAATCTGGTAAGCATAGGACCTAAGATGAAAAAAGAGGCTCTCATTTTTCGAACGATATCATAATCTGCAATACAAGAAGCCATAAGGGAAGAATCAACATCGACCGTATTTTTGTTTTTAGTAGTTTTTATCCCGAGAGAATTAAGAAGCTCAAGCATAGTATTAATATCTTGAATATCAGGGACATTATTAAGCGTAATTTTGTTAGGGTTAAGAATTGTTGCAGCAATAAGAGGCAAAGCTGCATTTTTTGCACCTGAAATATTTATCTGACCGGAAAGTTTGCAAGGGCCTATAATTTTTAATTTATCCATAGGAAGAGAAGATATTTTATTTAAATATAAAAATCAAAACAAAAATGTTGCAAAATTAAAATAAATTGTTTATACGAGGATTTAGTTTTGTTTTTAGCCGCAGTAGCTCAGTGGTAGAGCACGTCATTGGTAATGACGGGGTCGGAAGTTCAACTCTTCTCTGCGGCACCAGCTGTCTTCGCTTGTGCTTCACTTCGGCCTTACCCAAGGCGAAATACTTTTTTATTAAAAAGAAAGAATGAGTATGGAACAAAAAATCGGCAAAAAAAGACTTTTAATTTGTATATTACTTACCTCCTTACTTTTGGTGCTTTCTAATAAATTTTTTATCATTTACAATCCTATAACGCTTTTTTTAAATATCGATTCTGATAAAAAGGCCTTTGATATTCAAACTTTTTATGCTCGCAAATTCGGGGTTAATTTTAATCCCAATAAAAATGTAAAACAAAATATAAATTTACTAAAAAATAATGCTGTTGAAATTAAAATCCCATCAAAACGGCTTAATAACATTAAAATATTTTTTAATGATTATTTTAAAACTTTAACTATCTCAAGTATTAATCTTACAGGAAATAAAAATATATCTATTCAAAATTATGAAAATTTTATTTTTGAAAATATTAAAAAGCATAAAATTGAAGATAATAAGCTTATCTTAATAAACGGAGAGAAAAGCCCTAGCATTACTTTTAATGAGAGCTTAAATCTTTCCGCCGACATTGATTTCGATATTAAAATATTTATCATTCTTGCCTCAATTTTCTTTTTTTCTTCATATAAATTGGTTCAATATATTGCTGTTTTTAAGATTAAGCATAATCATTCTAGAATTGATATCGTTTTTTTATTTTGCTTTTTTAGCGCACTATTTATTCCGATGATGAAAATTGATAAAGATGATTTCTCGTTAAAAGAAAACCGAAAATTTGCAAATTATGAGCCTTTTATTAAAGATAATAAAATAAATCTTGATTTTGGCAAGAATTTTGAAGACTGGTTTAATGATAGATTTTTTGGCCGTAACGATTTTATTAAAATTTATAATAAAATCAAAACTCTCCTTAACCCAAAACAAGGCAATGAAAGCGTTCTAATTGGAAATGATGGCTGGATATTTTATAAAAAAGA
>CAYWTE010000121.1:0-4335 GCA_964461145.1 uncultured Lactobacillales bacterium
ACTTGCCGGTTTTAACAAAGCTAACAAAGGCATCTTCGCTGGATTTTAGGGCGTTCTTGGTCGCCGTTTCAAAACTCTTCGCCGCATCTCCGCCCTCAGCCGCATAATCCCTAAAACCCCGCTTAATCCCATTCGTAATACGTGGGTCGGAGGTTCGAGTTCTCTATCCGGCACCAGTCGGAACGCTGACCTCGGTAACGCCAATCCGCTTACTCAGCAAACCATTCCCAAAATCTCAATGCTCTAATAAGTCAAAGTTTTAAATCAAGAAAAAGCCCTAAAAATGAAGCTCTAGAAGTTTTGGGGAAGTTTTGAAAAGAGTACTCAAGCGGTTTCCTGCGGGTTTGGACGGGTTATTAACTTTAAGAAAAATATGTTTTATATTCCGGTGTATCTTTTATTTTCTCTGCAAATTTTACGTCAAGATCCGATAGCCTTTGCATTTTTCTATCTTGCAAAATATATGGGTCAACTTTACGGCTTTTGCATACAGTCGGGCAAATATCTTTTAATAAATCTCTTGTAATTTGTTCTTGTTTTAATTCTAAAATCCTAAGTATTCGTATAATTTTATCATCTTTTGTTTGTTTTAATCTCTCAATAACTTCATCATCTGTCATCTTAAACAAATCCAGCTTTGTAATATAATCTTGATTTATAGCATATCTAAGCATTAAACCATTAAAAGCAAACATTATTGCTGTCCTTCTGCCAGACCAATTTGTTTCATTTAATTGCCACAATAAATCAGCAAAAATCCTCGCACTTTTAATATTATTAAATATAAATTTATGATTATAATTAATTAATCCTGATAATATTTCTTTTTTCTGCTCTTCATTAATGCTCTTTGTAACTACAAAACCTTCTCTTAATGTATAATCAATCCTATCCGCACAAATATCCGGCAACTCATTTTCTTTTAGAGTAAATAATTTATCATTAAGAATATTATCAAGATTAAATCGGTGCTTTTTTAAAATATTTGGAATACCCGAGTTTTTAATAAATTCTTCGTGATAGTTATCTTGATTCTTCTGCTGTTTGTGAACTTCCGGGTTTTCATCAATATAATCAATTGCATGCGAAAAGGCTGAATGAGATACATCGTGCAGCAGCCCTGCTAATTGCTCCTCAAGACCTGCATTATATTTCCTAAGCAGCAAAAATACCCCAACCGAATGATTGTAGCGATTATTATTAATAGGCTGAAGTTCAGAATATGCAGGATAAAAACCTCCCATTGAAATCTTCCTTAATCTCTTAAATTCAGGGGCATTAAGCAGGTCAATTATAACTTGCTCTTTAATCTTAAATTTACCATATATGAGGTCATCTATCTCCATTTCTTCCCTTTTATAAACTAAAAAATTTTATAAACTTAATTTATATATAATATAAATTTTATTTAATAACAAATATCTCTTATAACCTTTCTATGATGTTCTTGACAATTTTAAAGAGCTATAATAATCTTTGCGGGATTTTATGTTTAATATAAAAAAAACAAAATATGGGTGATTAAATGAAAGTATTAATTCTGGCAGGCGGGTTAGGGACACGGCTTAGCGAAGAAACAGATTTAAAGCCAAAACCAATGGTCGAAATCGGCGGACGTCCAATCCTATGGCACATTATGAAAATTTATTCCCATTACGGCTTTAATGATTTTGTTATATTAACAGGTTATAAATCCCATATTATAAAGGATTATTTCATCAATTATTATACCCGCTATTCCGATATTACCGTTGATATGAGCAAAAATGCCGTAGAAATTCATCAGCACCGCAATGAGCCTTGGAAAGTTACTATGCTTTATACAGGACAAGATACTATGACAGGCGGAAGAATTAAAAAAGCTGAAGATTATGTCGGAGGAAAGCCTTTTATGCTAACTTACGGCGATGGCGTTTCAGATGTGAATATAAAATCTTTATTAAATCATCATCAATCTTCAAAAAAGCTAATAACTATGACCGCAATTCAACCTAAAGGAAAATTCGGAGCATTAGACATACAAGAAGATAACTCTATCTCTGCATTTAAAGAAAAACCTAAAGGAGATGGACACTGGGTCAATGGAGGGTTCTTTGTTTGTCAGCCGGAAGTTTTTAAATATATTCCTAATGATGATAACACAATTTGGGAAAGAGAGCCTTTGGAAAATTTAGCAAAAGATAATCAGTTAAATGCATATAAACATCAAGGATTTTGGCAGCCTATGGATACTTTAAGGGATAAAATAGAGCTTACAGATATGTGGATGTCAGGCAAAGCTCCTTGGAAAATTTGGGAATGATGAATTTTAATAATATTTATAATGGCAGAAAAGTTATTGTTACCGGAAATACCGGATTTAAAGGAAGCTGGCTGAATTTATGGCTGAATTTGCTCGGCGCAAATGTTACCGGAATTAGCTTAAAACCCGAAACAGAGCCTAACCACTTTAATTTATTAAACTTACAAAATCAAAATAATAGTTATTTTGAAAATATATGTAATTATAATGAAATTTTTAACATTTTTAAAAAAGAACAGCCTGAAATAGTTTTTCATCTGGCGGCTCAAGCTTTGGTCAGAAAATCATACAAACAACCTCTTGAAACACTTAAAACTAATGTAATAGGTACTGCAAACATCATTGAAGCTGCAAGATTAACGCCTTCAGTTAAAGCAATAATTATCATAACTACCGACAAATGTTACGAAAATGATGAGCGATTAGAAGGCTATAAAGAAGAAGACCGTTTAGGCGGATATGATTTATACAGCTGTTCAAAAGCTTGTGCTGAATTAGTGTCAAAAAGTTATAGATGTGCTTTTTTAAATAATGATAATAATCCTTTATTAGCAACAGTAAGAGCAGGAAACGTAATCGGCGGCGGAGATTGGTCAGAAGACAGACTTATCCCTGATGCTGTAAAAGCAATCCGCAGTAATAAAGTTTTAGAAATCCGCTCGCCTAATGCTACAAGGCCTTGGCAGCACGTATTAGAGCCATTATCAGGATATTTATTATTAGGGCAAAAACTGCTCGAAGGCAAAAAAGAATTCGAACAAGCTTTTAATTTCGGGCCTGATAATGAGGGGAATAAAACAGTAGAAAAAGTTCTAAAAGAAGCAAAAAATAATTGGTTAGAATTAAATTGGCAAGCTAAAGTTCAAGAAAATAATCCTCACGAAGCTAATTTTTTACATCTTAATTGCGATAAAGCAAAAAAAGAATTAGGCTGGAAACCTTCGTGGAATTTTAAAGAATCAATCGTAAAAACCATAGAATGGTATAAAAAATATTATGAAAATAATAACATAATTACAAAAATACAAATAGAAGAGTATATGAATGGAAATTGAAAAAACTAAAATTGAAGGTGTTTTTATAATTAAAACAACTCCTTTTGTTGATGAAAGAGGCTCTTTTGCCAGATTATTTTGTGATAATGAATTAAAGCCAATTATCAAAGAGCGAAAAATACTGCAAATAAATCATTCCATAACAAAACAAGTCGGGGCAATTAGAGGATTACATTATCAAAATCCCCCTTTTGCAGAAATGAAGCTCGTTAGATGTATAAAAGGGAAAATATTTGATGTTGCAGTTGATATAAGGTGTGGGTCAAAAACTTTTTTAGAGTATCACGCAGAAGAATTAACTGCAGAAAATAAAAAAATGCTGGTAATCCCAGAAGGCTTTGCTCACGGATTTCAAGTATTAGAAGAAAATTCAGAAATTTTATATCTACATACAGCATTTTATAATAAAGAATCTGAAAACGGATTGTTTTATAAAGATGCTAAAATAAATATAAAATGGCCAATTGAAGTAACCGATGTATCTGTAAGAGATACAAAACATAAATTAATAAATAAAGAATTTAAAGGAATTAAAATATAATGTACTGTCGTCATTGCCAAACAAAATTAAAGGAAATATTCTTAAATTTAGGATTTGCTCCGCCATCGAATGCTTATTTAACTAAAGAAGATTTATCTAAGCCTGAAATTTATTTTCCTTTAAAACTTTATGTTTGTGAAAAATGTAAGCTGGTTCAAACTGAAGATTATGCTAAATCAGAAGAATTATTTAAAGCTGATTATGCTTATTTTTCATCTACATCGAGTTTATGGCTCGAACACGCTAAAAATTATTGCAAAATGATAACTGAAAAATTAAATCTTAATAAGAACAGTTTTGTAATCGAAGTTGCTTCTAATGACGGATATTTATTAAAAAATTTTGTAAAAGCTGATATTCCTTGCTTAGGGATAGAACCAACTAAAGATACCGCAAATGCTGCAAGATTATTAGGAATTGACGTTATAGAAGAATTC
>CAYWTE010000122.1:0-284 GCA_964461145.1 uncultured Lactobacillales bacterium
TTCGGGTGAAGTTGCCGGCAGGCTTAACGCCATAACTAGCCTCACGTTTGAGCAATAACAAAGCATTCGAACCATAAGCTCTGGACATAGTAAATTCCTTTCTATTTTGATTAAATTGAAGTGTTTGATTGGTATTCTAAAGTGATGTTGAGGTTAATTAGTTTGATTGCCTCGGCTCCCTCTATGGGTTCGAGGCGTGAACTATCACGAGTAATTTCCATTCCCAAAACCAACCCATTAAGAGTAGGATTAGCAGTTAAAGCCGCATAAACTTTCTGCAAAAT
>CAYWTE010000122.1:294-4335 GCA_964461145.1 uncultured Lactobacillales bacterium
GTTCTGAAAGTCCAAAGCAGACTCCGTTTTCCAGTGCGGCAGAGGAAGACAACCCCGCACCGATCGGAATATTCCCACCAAACACGCAATCAAATCCTTCCAAACGGTGTCCATCCCGCAAAACCTGCGCGGCTTCCTGAACATACTCAAGCGCCGATTAGGTTATAAAAATGCGACGTCATCAGAGCATTTTTCATTACCGCTTCGGGCTTGTGCAAGTAGATGCTGATTTAATAGCGAACCTTCAGCCTCCCCAAACTCTCCATCCCGCAAAATCAGCAAGCCTGATTCTGGTATAGCGACAGGAACGGCAGTATTCCGCTGAACTTCAACGCCCTCAATAGTTTGCAAGACAGCAAATAGAGCCTCTAAAATATTTTCTGACTTAGATATTGACATTATCGCTTTTTTGCTATATTGTTATAATTATGAGTAATAAGTGAAACATAGAAACCTTAAATGAAGCCGTGGACAAGGAGCTGGGTGGTCTTGCTCCAGAGTTTAAGGCTAAGTTTTTACATATTTCGGCAATGCTCGAAGAGTTCGGACCACTAAATTTAGGCTAGCCTTACGTTAAATCTTTAGGGGCTAAGCTTTTTGAGATTAGAATGAAAGCGGCGCCCGGCATTGCAAGGGCAATTTATGTTACGGTTAAAGATAGGCGAATAATTATTCTCCACGCATTTGTTAAGAAAACGGGGAAAACACCAA
The DNA here is from genome assembly GCA_964461145.1 of uncultured Lactobacillales bacterium. GTDB lineage: Bacteria > Pseudomonadota > Alphaproteobacteria > CAYWTE01 > CAYWTE01 > CAYWTE01. Next base: position 1,006 of record CAYWTE010000122.1, read on the forward strand.
AACAGGCGATAGCTCTAGCCCTAAAAAGAGCCAAGGAGGCCCTAAATGACTAAAATATCAGAACTAAAGCAAAAATGGTTGGAGGGTGATGCTGTCAAAGCTAGTTATATTGAGCAAGAGCCGGAATTTGAACTAGCTCGCAAACTGGTTAAAGCCAGAGTAGATGCCGGCTTAACTCAAGATGAGGTGGCAGATTTAATGGATACTACTCAGTCCGTTATTGCCCGTATGGAAAGCGGCAGAGCGTTACCTAGTGTCAAAAGCCTAATTCGCTATGGCAAGGCAGTCGGCAGACAGCTTGATATTCGCTTCTGCTAGATTTCATCATCGATTAATTTTGGCAGTTGTTTATTCCAAGATTTGGTAGCCGACTGAACATCGAGTTTTTTCGGCAGTTTGACTTGCGGCACAAGGACAAACATCACTACCGTTGTTGGCTTGTGATTTAGTTGATTGCAAGCCTTATTTTATTTAATTATCGAACTTATATTTTGGTATTATCGCATTGGTTTCTTTTTTGTAATCAAGGTATTCTTGCCCAAAAGTATTTTCTAAATAACGCTCTTCAGCTTTGATTAAAAGTTTAAAAACAAAATACATAAAAATAGGAACCGTAAGAAAAATCCAAGAATTAGTTAACAGCATTAATCCTGGGACGATAAAGCAAACAAACGAGGCGTACAAAGGATTTCTGCATATTTTATAAATACCTGTTTTAATTAATTTACCTGCCGTGATTTCCTTTTTCTGCGGCTCGGGAAGCTTCTTGAATAGCAAGGAGTGAGAAATATTCATCAATAACCCGCTCCCTTATTTTTGGATTGCGATTATAGTTTTGCGATAAATTATTGATGGATTTTATCATTAATTCTTGGGATTTTTCTTTTAAGTGTTCTAATTTCATTAAGTTCTCTTATCTTGCTAAAATTTTTGTACGAGCTAAGTATTCTAAATTAGGTGCGGAGATTTTTTTATTTACCTCCACAGGTCTTGCTAAGTCCTCTAAATTGAATTCTTCGCCATAAGTTACTTGGTGTTTTAGGTGTGCTTCTTCTAAAAGCCGATTGGCTTTAGGATTATTTTCATTTCTAGCCAAGTTAATTAAGCTTGAAATTGCGGTTGTTGCCTCACAATCTCGGTTAGCGGAAGCTTGCCCGATTAACTCATCTAGGTTTTCATAAAAATAAATTTCATTAGGGTTAGTCATTTCGTTTTTCCTTTTCTTAAATGTTAATGTTGAAATTAAATCTTCTACCGGCAGATTAGGCATTCTGCCTTGACCGAGCAGATAAACTTGGTTATCTCTATGTGAAAAAAGTTCTGGATTTTCGCCTATAAAATCCATCAAAGTTTCACTTGGAATTTCGGTTATTTTTTCTAAGATAGTGAAAGGTTTTTTGCCGTTCTTAGGAGCGATAGTAACCGGATTTGCTACGAAATAATTGGTACAAGGATGCCCAACGGCAGAGTTATTCCCGCAATCATATGAATATCCAAGTAAAACATTGTCCTTAAACCGGCTACCCAGCGGAGCATTATATAAGTTATTAAGATTACCGGCGAGTATGGATTTGGTTAAGGCGTCTTGTTCAAGGGGAACTTCACTAAGCTGGGGGGTGCAATTTAATCTCTTGGCTAAATCTATGGCGATGTTTTTGCTATCCTCAAAACGCTTACGGGAAACATTCATCTCGGCTAAAATAAAATCATCGGCATTTTCCACCCTAATTCTATCGTCTAAGGTTTCAGGCTCGCCGTATCTTTCCTTAAAAATTCGGTTATTATAAAGAGCATCAACGCCAAACTTTTTAGCGATGACGGAAATCAGTTTGTCTGAGTTAATTAAAGGCTTAGCTTGAGATAAAAGTATTTTGTCTAAAGCCTTGCTTTGGGGTAGTTCTTTGTAACCGGCTCTAAATATTCGCTTGATTACCGCCAGTTTTTCTAAAGTATCATTAGTTTTCCAAAAAGCAATTAGACCGTCAAAATGGTCAGATGAATTATCCTGCCCGTGCGGAATTCTAAAATCTCGCCTAATTCCATTTTCCATTATCGCTGCTAAAGTTATAGCTTGCGATAATGCTTCTGCCCCGTGATTTTGAGCCTCAAATAACATTGCCCCGTTTTCCGGAGATAGCGGCATATTGGCAATTACCTTGCCCTTTTCGGTAAGATTATTATCTTGTAAAATTCCTAGCCTTTCCAAACGTTGCTGTGCTAATTCAATTTTTTTAGGGTCAATATTGCCGTCCCATTTTAAGTCCAGAGGATTTAAGTTATGGATGGCAGATTCCATCACTAATTTAGTGAGGGGTAAACGCTCAATTTCGGGAACCATTCTCTCCGGTCGTGCAGCAAAAGCAGTCTGTGAGGCGAGAACAAAAATTCCATCAGTAAATCTTTTAACCCGCCCTTCTTGTTGCTGTAACCGCCACCTCGGCAAATCAATTAGCTCCAGCATCACCGCATCTCGGCTATCTGCAACAGGAGCCTTGCCAAAACCGTCACTCACGCCGGTATCAACCCACGGCAAATTCATCCCGCTTTCAATAACATTAGTGCCTATTAAAATCTTTATATTTCCGTGCTTTTGCGGAGCTAGAGCTTTTATTCGCTCCTCAGATGACATTTCGCCGTGAATAGTAGCAATCTCAACATTGTTAATTCGGCGGTCAGCTAATTTCTGCTTAATTTTCTCACCTACGTCAACGATTTCAGATTTGCCTGAGGTAAAAACTAAAATACCTTGCCGTTTTTCCTTTTTTATGAGGTCAGCAACAATTGTACTTATGGGCTTTTTCTTTTCATACCGAACATCACAAGGATAGGCTTGACCTTCTGCAGTGAATATTTCAGTTCTAGCAGTATCTCGCCAGTAATCCTCTTGCTTTTGTGCATCAATAGTTGCCGACATTTCTAATATTTTCAAGTTATTTGGCATCTGTAAGCGTTCATAAAGCAAGGCTTTGGCAATTGACATATCCGTATCCGCTTCGTGAACTTCATCTAAAACAATATAATTAGCAGTATTGATTAATCCTGAACTCAAAGCATAACCATAAGTAACGAATAATAGTTTTGTGTTTTTATTAAACTTAGATTCCTCGCCGCCTTGTGAACCGATTGCATAGCCAACACCTTCACCTAATGGAACGTTACTTAATTTAGCAACAGTTTCCGCGGCATTTATAGCGAGGAAACGGCGAGGCACACAAACCACAACTTGCTCATCAGCGTAATCGGCGAGCTGACTGGTCAACACTAAAGTTTTCCCCGAACCTGTTGGGGCTGCAACAATGGAGATAGTGTTATCAACGACTGCATTTACAA
>CAYWTE010000123.1:0-2396 GCA_964461145.1 uncultured Lactobacillales bacterium
TTTAAGTTCTCTTTTTCGAGTTCTTCATCAATTTCTCTTTCCAGTCCTTTTTGAAAATTTTCTGCGCAGCTGCAAGTGCTGTTACAGCATTTTTTGTTTTTTTCTTCTTCATTTTTAGCCATAGGATTACCCTCCTTATTAAAATATCAATTTAATATAAACATAATTATTTTTTTTCGCAACAAAAAACCTCAAGAAAAAAATCTTGAGGTTTATTTGCTTTTTGTTATGAAAAAAAGAGATTTAGGGGATTAGAACCCTCCCATTCCTCCCATTCCGCCCATTCCGCCCATACCGGCAGGCATTGCAGAGGCTGTTTCTTTTGAAGGAGCATCGGCAATAGCGGCTTCAGTTGTAATTACAAGGCCTGCTATTGATGCTGCATTTTGCAAGGCTGAGCGAACAACTTTAGTCGGGTCGATAATTCCTGATTTTACCAAGTCTTCGTAAGTATTGGTTTGAGCGTTGTAACCATAATTATGGTCTTTACTTTCTAATAATTTTCCGGCAACAACTGCTCCGTCAACACCTGCATTTTCTGCAATTTGACGAACCGGAGCTTGAAGCGCTCTTCTTACGATATCTACACCAACTTTTTGGTCGTTGTTTTTGGTTTCAACTTTTTCTAATGAGCTCGTTGCGTAAAGCAGAGCTACTCCGCCGCCTGCAACAACGCCTTCTTCAACTGCGGCTCTAGTTGCGTGTAAAGCATCATCAACTCTGTCTTTTTTCTCTTTAACTTCGACTTCTGATGCTCCGCCAACCTTTATAATTGCTACTCCGCCAGCTAATTTTGCTAAACGTTCTTGCAATTTTTCTTTGTCGTAATCAGATGTTGTTTCTTCTATTTGTTTTCTGATTTGGTTGCATCTTGCATCAATTAAGTCTTTTTCTCCTGCACCGTCAACAATTGTTGTTTCTTCTTTCGTTATGGTAACTTTCTTTGCAGTTCCAAGCATATCTAAAGTTGCGTTTTCTAATTTAAAGCCTGTTTCTTCAGATATTACTTGACCGTTTGTTAAAATCGCGATGTCTTCGAGCATTGCTTTCCTTCTATCGCCAAATCCTGGAGCCTTAACTGCGCATATCTTTAAGCCGCCTCTTAATCTGTTAACAACTAAAGTTGCTAAAGCTTCGCCTTCAACGTCTTCAGAAATGATCAATAGTGGACGGTTAGACTGCACAATTGATTCTAATATCGGCACTAATGTTTGTAAATTGCTAAGTTTCTTGTCATATATTAAAATGTATGGATTTTCATATTCGCATATCATTTTTTCCGCGTCGGTAATAAAGTATGGGGATAAATATCCTCTGTCAAACTGCATACCTTCAACGACTTCTAATTCGGTTTCTAATCCTTTAGCTTCTTCAATTGTGATAACGCCTTCGGTGCCGACTTTTGCCATTGCTTTGGCTAATTGGTCGCCGATTGAATTGTCGCCATTAGCGGAAATTGTTCCGACTTGTGAGATTTCATCATTAGTTGAGATTTTCTTTGAACGTTTTTTTACGTCTTCTACGACAGCATTTACGGCTAAATCAATTCCTCTTTTTAAATCCATCGGGTTCATTCCGGCAGCTACTGCTTTTGAGCCTTCTTTAATTAAGCATCTTGCTATAACGGTTGCAGTTGTTGTTCCGTCGCCTGCTACATCGGCTGCTTTTGATGCAACTTCTTTTACCATTTGAGCGCCCATATTTTCGAATTTGTTTTCTAATTCGATTTCTTTTGCAACAGTTACACCGTCTTTAGTGATTCTTGGAGCTCCAAATGATTTTTCTAAGACTACGTTGCGGCCTTTCGGACCTAAAGTTACTTGTACTGTATCAGCTAAAATATCAACGCCTTTTAGCATTAAGCTTCTTGCGTCGCCACTGAATTTTATTTCTTTTGCACCCATAATTTTACTCTCCTTATTAAATTATTCAATTATTCCTAATATGTCTGATTCTTTCATTATTATACGGTCTTCACCGTCAATTTTAACTTCCGTTCCAGACCATTTGCCGAATAATACTTTATCTCCGACTTTTACGTCTAAAGCTGTAATTTTGCCGTCTTCGCTTTTAATGCCGCTGCCGACAGCTTCAACAACACCTCTAGAAGGCTTTTCTTTAGCCGTATCCGGAATGATTAATCCGCCGGCAGTCTTACTGTCCTCCTCAACTCTTTTAATTAATACTCTATCATGTAGTGGCTTAAATTTCATTTTTTATTCCTCCATAATTAAATAACCAATACTATTTTTTACTGATAAGCGATTTAGGTATATATTTTTTAAATGTCAAGTCCCACACAAAATTTATTTTTATGAGGCATATATTTCGTCGTTTGCGAGATAGTAAAAAATCCACGTATGTCTTTATACGCTAGGATTTTTTCCTACTCTTAA
>CAYWTE010000123.1:2496-4303 GCA_964461145.1 uncultured Lactobacillales bacterium
TGTAATATTGAATGAGGCATCTATTTCGTCATTTGCGAGATAGTAAAAAATCCACGTATGTCTTTATACGCTAGGATTTTTTCCTACTCTTAATTCCTCATATCTATCCTCAAAAAATAAATTTGTAATATTGAATGAGGCATCTATTTCGTCATTTGCGAGATAGTAAAAAATCCACGTATGTCTTTATACGCTAGGATTTTTTCCTACTCTTAATTCCTCATATCTATCCTCAAAAAATAAATTTGTAATATTGAATGAGGCATCTATTTCGTCATTTGCGAGATAGTAAAAAATCCACTTATGTCTTTATACGCTAGGATTTTTTCTTTTATTTCTTTTGATTAAAATTGATTAATGATGATATGCTGCAGGCTAAGATATTTATTATTATAAATAAATTTATAAAGATGTAACTTGAAAAATATATCCACGCAAAGTGATGATATACTGATATAGGTCTTGCTATGCTGCTAGCCCAGCCATCTAATGTTAATATTTGTAAAAGCGTGAAAGATGAAGCCCCTAAGCTCTTAAAATATATTGAAACGTCTCCGAATAAAGTTACGCCGATAATCGCGTAAACATAAAAAATTAAGCACATAAATAAAATTAATGGGAAAGAGGCTTTAAAAGTTTTTAGCAAAATAAAATGCATTTTTTCCGTGGGGATTATATAGTGAATTAAAATTAATAAACGCAATACTCTTAAAATCCTTAAAGAACCAAGAAAATCAAGCCCTAAACTGAAAATGTCAAACCCTAAAATAAGACCAATATCAGGGAGGGCAGAAAGAAAAATTATTGTAAAATCAAAAATATTCCATTTCTTCTTGAAAAATTTATAATGCTCTCCGCTTATTCTTAACATTATTTCAAAAATGAAGAAAATTAAGCATAATTGGTCAAGATGATAGGCTAAAATTAAAACTTTGATCCCGCTGGTATCATTGAAAAATATGCCGCCTAAGATGCTGCGTGCGTCAGGAGCGGACATAACCCCTAAAGCTAAGGCGTTGATTAATATTAATACAATAACTGTTCCTAAAAAATATTTTGAGGAAGTTAAGCTGTTGATTCCTTTGAAATGGAATATTTCTTTTATTTCTTCTTTTTTCATATTAAAACTTATATACTTTACTTTTAATTCTTTCAATAAAAAATAATTGTTGTTAAAATCTTTTATCTATTTCTTTTATTTTTTTATTTTAAATTATACTTTGTTTAGTGTGTGGTAAAGGTAAAATTATGCAAGACAATATTATATCATTAAATGAAGGTCAGCTTTTATTTAAACAAAATGAAACGCTTAAATGTGCTTATTTAATCGTCGATGGGCAAATATTATTAGAAAGAGATAATAAATTTATCGAGTCTCGAGAAAAAGGAAGTTTCGTCGGCGAGTCGGTTATTGCGGATTCTAAGGCTTCTTTCTTTACTGCTAAGGCTAAAGGAAATGTTGTGCTGCAAAAGTTAACCGCTGAAGAATTTAAAATTAAAATTAATCAAGACGGAAAAGCTGCTTCAAAAGTTATCGATTCTCTCGTATCTCAGCTTAAAAATGTGGAAAGCAAAGCTGCAGTTTCTGCTCAGGCTACAAATGCGGAAACTAAAAGAAAGAAAATACGCGAAAAAACAGGGAAATCATTATCTCAAAATACAGAAGCTGAAAATCAAGCAAATCTAAAGGAAGATTTTAGCATTATTCAATGGATTTCAGGGAAATTAGGTCTTAAAGAAGATAAACAAAAACCTTCCCTTAATACTATTGATATTGAAATCGCTCCTATTATCGGGGATTATTCAG
>CAYWTE010000124.1:0-4288 GCA_964461145.1 uncultured Lactobacillales bacterium
ATAAACGGCATTTTTAATACCGTTGATAAAAAGTCGCTTTTTTCAAAATTAATAAAAATAGAAGGCAAGAAATTAGAAAAATTTGACATTCTAAATGAATCAAAAGCGCTTGAATTCAAAAGACAAATAGAGCAGCAGGATTATAAAGTAGGAGATATCTCGTCAAAAGAAGTTTTAAGAAATCCGTATCCGCCTTTTACAACCTCAACGCTTCAGCAAGAAGCTTCAAGAAAATTGAGATTTTCTGCAAAAAAGACGATGATGACAGCACAAAATTTATACGAAGCGGGCTTTATAACATATATGAGAACAGATGCTGTTGATATGGCAAAAGAAGCAGTAGAGCAGGCAAGAGAGGTTATTGGCAAGAATTTTGGTAATCCTTATTTACCTAAATCACCAAGAGCTTATAAAAATAAAATCAAAAATGCTCAAGAAGCTCACGAAGCGATTCGCCCAACGGATTTTAATAAGAAACCTGAAGATTTATCAAAATTAGAAGCAGATGTCTTAAAGCTTTACGACTTAATTTATAAGCGGGCTTTAGCATCACAAATGGCTAGCGCTGTAATCGACCAAGCTTCGATAGACATTAATTCAGCTGATGAAAAAATAACTTTCAGGGCAACCGGCCACGTTATTAAATTTGACGGGTTTATGAAGCTTTATAACGAGTCAAAAGATGACAACGAAGAAGATGATGAAGAAAAAGTTCTGCCAAAAGTAAAATTAGAGGACAAAGCAGAATTAATCGAGGCAAAATTAAATCAGCATTTCACGGCAGCTCCTCCAAGATATTCAGAAGCAACGTTAGTAAAGCGTTTAGAAGAATTGGGTATAGGCCGTCCGTCAACGTATGCATCGATTATTTCGGTAATTCAAGAGAGAAATTATGTAACGTTAGACAAACGCAAATTCATTCCGCAAGAGCGCGGTCGCATAGTTACAGCATTTTTGAATTTATTTTTCCCAAAATATGTGCAGTATAATTTTACCGCCTCAATGGAGGATAATTTAGATGAAGTTGCCGGCGGAAAATTAGACCGCAAAGAGCTATTAAAAGATTTTTGGACGGAGTTTTATGCGCTTATTAACCAAACCAAAGAACTTAAGAATCAAGATATTTTAGATAAGATAAACAAAGATTTAGAGTTTCACTTTTTCCCTGATGGCAATCATAAATGCCCAAACTGTGAAGGCGGATTGTTAGAGCTTAAAACAGGCAAGTTCGGAGCCTTTATCGGCTGTTCGAATTATCCTGAATGCAAATATACCAAGCAGATTGCAAGCGTTACAGAAGAAGGAGAAGAACCAAGCACTGAAGATAATAAAGACTTAGGTGAAAATATTTTCCTTAAAAAAGGTCCTTATGGCTGGTATGTTTCGGTCGGAGCGGATAAAAAAGCAAAAAAAATGGGCTTGCCGAAAAATCTTAATCCTGATGATATTAATTTAGAAAAAGCAAAGTTTTTATTAGAATTTCCAAAAGATTTAGGGGAAGATATTTCTTTAAGCATCGGCAGATTTGGACCTTATTTAAAACATAATGGCAAATTTACCTCTCTGCCGAAAGATTTGAGCATTTTTGACGTAACTTTAGAAAAAGCGCAGTTAATTATTAAGAGCAGCAAAACGTTTGAAGCAAAATTAATTGGCGCTCACCCTAAAACAGGAGAGCCCATAGAGCTTAAAAAAGGTCGTTTTGGACCATATATTAAATATGGTAAATTAAACATAAGCCTGCCAAAAAGTTTAAGGGAAAAGAGTGAAATTTTACTTGATGAAGCTTTAGAATTAATTTCAAAAAAAGAAAAAGCTTGACAAGCAAATAAGGTTTGTTTAATTTCACCTCAAAATGTAAGCGTTATTGAATTTTTAAAGAAGGATTAAAAAAATGGCAAAGCCTACAGTCATTCAAATAAGATTAACCAGCACCGCCGGTACAGGGTATTTTTACATAACCAAAAAGAATCCGAGAACATTAACGGAAAAATTAGTTATGAAAAAATACGACCCAAAAGTTAGAAAACACGTAGAATTTAAAGAAGAAAAAATCTAATTTTAGGTTATGAGAAAATTAAAAATAAGGGGAAAGGATAAGAATATCTTTTCCCCTAAAAGTTTTTTAAAAACAAAGAGTTAAGTTTTAGTAATTTTTATTTTTTTAGGCTTATTATTATCGGGAGGCAGCCTAAAAAGTTCGATAACAAGCATACCATCTTTAAATTTTGCCTCTTTTACCTCAGTATTAGTTTCCAATTCAAACTTTCTAGAAAAAGAACGTGTCGCAATGCCTTTATAGAGCATATTTTTTTCTTTTTTCTTTTCTTCCTCAGTAACTTGTCCACAAATAGTCAAAGACCGTCCGTCTTGAGAAATATCAATATTATTTTCATTAAATCCGGCCAAAGCCATAGATATGCGATATTTATTATTATCGATTTTTTCGATATTATAAGGCGGATAAGGATTCGGATTGTTTTCAATTTTAGAAAGCTGTTCAAATAAATTATCAAAATGGTCAAAGCCAACAGTAAGGCTGCTTAAAAAAGGTGTCATAAAATTACTCATTTTAATATCCTCCAAATGAAGCAATAATTAAACTTGAGCAGATAAATTGGGAATTTATCTTCTCCCCGAAATACAATTTAGCATTGAAAAAAGATAAATTCAAGTGTGGATAAAAATAAAATAATTGACTCTTAATATAAAAGCTAAAAGACTAAGCTATAAAAACAGTGTATATAAGAGAGGAAAAAATGATAGATACTAATTTGCAAAGCCTTCCTAATTCTGACGGAATACCATCACACATATCCGCAATAGCAAGTTTATTTGGCAATAAAGATTTTGTTGATTATAAAAAATGCAAAGTTTTAGAAGTTGGCTGTGGAGAAGGCGGAAATTTAATATCTTTAGCAGCAAATTATCCGAAAAGTGAATTTTTAGGCTTAGATGAGAATGATGAGAAGTTAAACAAAGGCAGATTAAGTGCTGAAGAATTAGGTTTAAAAAATATAAAATTCAAAACCGTTAAGTATGAAAAATTGAAAAAAGAAGGTGAATACGATTATATTTTAGCCAATAGAATATTCTCAATAATAGAAGATGATTTAGCAGAAAAAATATTTAAATTTTGCAGCGATAGTTTATCAAAAGACGGATTTTTATATACCAGTTATGCCACAAAACCCGGCTGGAATTTATTAGAAATAGTGGCAGATGTAGCACGCTATCACATAAAAGATATCCCCGAATCAGATAAAGAAGCTCAAGTTGGGGCAATATTGCAGTTTTTAAAAAGGAATATAAACGGTAATTATAAAAGTATAATTGATAGCGAATTAAAAGAAATTACACCATTTTTTATTCATTATTTATTGAACAAAGAGCATAAAGCTCGTTACTTTGAGGATATGGTAAAAAGCGCACATAATAATGGTTTAATGTATTTATCAGACACGAATTTAGCCGCAATGTATATAAAAAATTACAGTAAAGAAATAGGCGAAGCTTTAGAACCATTTTCAACGAATATAGTAAAGCAAGAGCAGTTTTTAGATTTTATAAATTTAAGGAAACGCCGCAGTTCAATATTCTGCAAACAAGGCAAAACGATAAGCAGGGAAGTTAAGCCTGAAAATATTAACGGTTTAACATTGAGCGGCAATATGTTTTTAAAACAAGGTCAGTTAGCCAGCAAATTAGAAACTGATGACAGCTTAACTTTTAACAACGGTCAAGGTATAGAAATATCGGTAAAGACATATGAGGGGAAAGCGTTATTATTAATGATGCAGGAGCTTGCAAATGAATATTTGCCATTTGATGAGATAATAAAAAGAACCATTAAAAGGCATAAAAAAGCAGATAAGAAAAAATTAGAAACAGCATTGCAAGATTTTGGAGTAGACTTAATTTTTGCCGGCGGAATAAAGATAGAAAAAGAAACATTTAAGAAGATAGAAGCAACAGACAAGCCAAAAACTTCAGAATTAGTAAGATGGCAGGCAAAAAATCAAAATTGGGTTACCGGAGGCAGGTTTGAATATTTGCAGATAGATGAATTAAATTCTATGGTTTTAAGGCATATGGACGGCACAAAAACAATAGAAGATATTGCAAAAGAGCTAAGGCCAATGTTTTTCACCGGCAAGATAGAAATTGTTGATCCGTCTACGCAGCAAAAAATAGAAGATGAAGCTGCATTTATTGATAGTGTATCAATAAAAATAAAGACAATGATAAAAGGGTATGAAAAAGCACATCTTATTGTAGAATAAGAATT
>CAYWTE010000125.1:0-4259 GCA_964461145.1 uncultured Lactobacillales bacterium
AATAAGAATATGAAAAATATCCGCCTAAAAGCAGAAAAACTAATATGCCTTTTTGAGCAAAGCAAATTAATGCGCCGATGGTTCCTAAAATAATACTTATGTTAAATAAGGCTTTGTTTATCGTTTTTTCCTCAAGGCCATCTTTTAATGCCTTTTCGTGGCAGAAGATAATGTCTTTTTTCTTAAGTAAAATGGTTTGCCAATAATAAAAACCAAGTTCAAAAATATACGGCATCATAATAATTAATGATGCCAGAGAACTTTGTTCTTTGTTTAAATTAGTTATTAAACCGCCAATGAAAAAACCTAAAATAATGCTGTTTTTTTCATTAAAGCTTATATAAGCCTCTTTTTGCTTGTTAAAATAATGAAGCCCTAAGGTTAAGCCTAATAAAATAAGTCCGTTTACTCCTAAAAGAAGAGAAACTTTGTGGCTTAAAAAAAGAAGTAATAAGGTTACACCTAAACTAAACGAAATATAAGTGTTGGCACTTTTTAGAAAACTCATTTTGTAAAAGCAAAAAACTATCAAACTCCAATAAATTAAGGCAAAAAGTCTGTCAAAAATAAACGGAATATTAAATCCGCTTAGTTTCACGCTTAATGGATACAAAAAGATGCCAGCTAAAATTAGAAATCCTGTGAAAATAAACTTTAAACGTTCTTTACTGAAATATAAAAGAAGCCCTAAAATTAAAGTCAGCCCGTAAATTAATAGCTCGCTTGATTTGAAAGATATTTCTTTGAATAAAAGAGAGGTGATAAATAAAATAAAACTCCCTAAAACTATTAATAATCCCCCATTCTCTTTATATTTTTTGAAAATAAAAAAACTTAAAGAAAGGCTTAACGCTATTCCTAGGGCAATTATTAAAAGAGCAGAGCTAAAACTAATGGTCATTTTTTTAATCCTTTTCTACTTAATTTTTCAAGTTATTTGGTTATAAAAATTCCACTTTTCAGTGCTGTTTTCAAGAACAGGAGAAGGGGTTTCTTTTGGTTTGAGAGCTTCGATTTTAGCCTCAATTTTAGGTTCAGGCTTAGATTTAGCCTCAATATTAGGGGCGGGGGCTATTAATAGCTCTTCATATTTCTTATTTTTTGGTAAAACGCTAATATCAAGGCGTTTTTTGAGCATTAAATAAATATTGCGAATAAATTCAGCTTTGGCTTTTACGTTATCGGCAGCCGTTAATAAATCAATAATTAATGATTTTAACTCGCCGTTTTTGCCTCGGCTTAAATCTTCTTTTAATGCCGGAGAATAAAGAGAAGGTAGGTGACGAATTTTATCCGTTATTTCTTCTATGTTTAATTCTATATTGCTTTTTTCTGCTATGTCAGCACATTCTTTTAAGTATAAGTCAAGCCCTTTACAATACTCAGGGATTTTTAAAAATTCTGAGGCGGTTAATCCTGACAAGGCGCTTAAAGCGGAAATACTGCTTTGAAAAGTTAATTCTTTGAATAATAAAATATCTACTGATTTTTCAACTTTTACATCAATTTTGCCTTGTTTTAAGATTTCAATTAGTGGGATTAATTTATCTCGCTCAGATGGCAAGTTATTGGCAATGGTGATGCTTGGATTTTCGTTTAATATTTGGATTAAATTGCTGTCTTGGCTACTTTGATAAATTTCAGATGAGGCAAAAGAAACGTTTTTACCGTATAAATTTTTTATGGTTTCATAATTGCTTATTCCACTAATAAAACAGATTATGGGAACTCCGGATAAGGTTTTTGGGTTAAGGTTGGATAAAATTGAGATAAGCTCAACGCTTTTAGCGGCAATAATGATAGCTTTAGGGATAGCGGGGAGATAATTTTGCGTGTTAGGATAATAAAAAATACGTTCTTTGCCCGCAAATTTTACTGTTAAGCCGCTGCCCCCTAAAATTTCATTCTTTTTAGGATTAGAGATAAGAACTATCTCCTGCTTTTGTTCATATAAAACAGCACTTAATATTTCCCCAATGCTTTGGCTGCCTAGAACAGCTATGCTTTCACCTATTTTTTTCTTCATAATCAAAATACTATATGCTGTATTTTGAAATTTTTCAAATATTATTATAAAAAAGATGCGAACCTATTGATACGCAAGGGGCTTTGCCTAATGCCCATTTTGGGGATACCGTTTCAGAGTGATAATGTGTGGCGTTTTGTGTATTATCTTCTAAAAGTCCGCAAATGGCGCGTCTTGCTACTCTTTGGCAGGTTTGAAATATCGCATCGCTAGGCGAAATATTTGTAATTATGCGGTAATTTACATCGTTTTTATTCCAGCACGAAAATTGATATGGTTTTAGGCAAACTTGTTCAATGGTATGTCCCCACCAAAAATTACGATTCAAAGATGCTTTTTTTATGCGGTTTAAGATAACATTGGCGATGGCTTCTTTGCCTTTTAAACTTTCTCCTCTCGCTTCGCCGTAAATTGTTCGGGCTAAAATATCAACGGAGCGGCAATTTTCGCTGCAAAATTCCATTTTTTTTCATTCCTTTCTTATTTTTTATAATTTAAAGTCAGTTTGGGCTGAAAAACCCTGATGGTTAAATCTCCAATCTAAAGTTTTTGGGATATAACCGCTTTTGAAATTAAACGGCTCACTTAAAATACAGTTTGAAACGGCGTCTAGTCCGTCGTCTTTGTTTGCTGAAAGTTCTGCTTGCCATTCTCGCATTTCTTCGCAAAAAGGCGTGGATAAAATTTTTTTGTGAACGTTTAAAAGCTTTTCGGCCAGCAGGGTTTCTAATCCTTCTAAGATTCTTACATTCTTGCTTTTGCTGCTTGACGTTTCTAAAACCGAGCAAGGAATTTTTTGCCTTTCAAGTTCTTGCTTTAATAATCCAGGTAAAAATTTGCCAATGCCGTTGGTTTCTATTTTTATGCTCTGGATATAGTTCCTTTTTATAAAACTTGCGGCCTGGATACATTGGTATCCGGCGGCTTTATCTACTTTAAAGCTTGGAACTTCTATGTATATTAAATCGTGAAGATAAAAGGATTTATTATTACTGAAAACGCAAGCTATTACGCTTGCATCTCCTTTTGCAGAGCCAAATGAAGGGTCCCAAAAACACGAGCAGGAAAGCATTTTCTCCCCTTTTATCTTTAATTCATAAGAATTATTGCCGTATAAAAATTCTATTTCGTCTTCATAAATTTGCAAATTATCAGGGTTTAATCTTGAGTTGCAGATGTTGCTGGGGGTGAGCATCATTTGGCTTAAAAATTTGTTGTTTGCACTCTTTCTTCTTATTTCTTCTATTTTTTTTAAGGGAAATTTTTCTTCCCAGATGCTTTTACCGTTAATTATTATCGGTAATTTGAGTTTTTTATAATTTTTTAGAAATGTATCACAATCTTTTGGGGTTTCCTGTTCTTTTGTGCGATAAATTGTATAATAAGTATGCGGCGTTCCGATAAAAAGATGCATTCCGTTCGGAGTTAAAATATAATCAAGCTCGCTTAAAGATTCTCTTAAATCTTTTCGCTTTTGATATGTGTCGCAAGTGTTTGGCACTTCAACGTCATCACAAATTATGATATCCGCTCTAAGTCCGGTTAGGTTTGCGTTTAACCCTTTGGCTATTACTGAAGGGTCACGAAGCTCTAATGGTCTTTTTACCGTGAATTTTTCAGATGCCCATTCATCTGATAATTTTGGTTTTAATTTTAAGGTTAACGGGTGTTTTTCTATTATCCTTTTTATATTGCGAACCATTTTTCTTGATAACGAATGGTCTGCGGCTAATACTAATATTCGCAAGCTGGGGTTAATCAGCAATAGCCAAGCGCAAAAAAGCCCGACTATTGTTGATTTTCCCGAACTGCGAAAAGACATTAGCAGGCTGTTTCTATTTTCAGAAAAATATTGCCTTTCTAACCATTTTATCATTTTTATTTGATGTTTTGGCGTGCTTTGGTTTTGGGTTTGATTCCAGAGCCAGACGAATTCTAAAAAATTTATTTTAGGCATTATTCCTCTCTTTCATCTTCTCCTTCTTCATTAAAATCGATATCAAAATTCTCTTTTTCAGCAGCATCAATTTCATCTTTTGCTTGCTGTAATAATCTTAAAATATCTGTTTCTTCAGAAGGTTTTTCCTTTTTTAGAGATTTTTTCTCTGCCCAAGAAATTAGTTTTAATAAGTTTTCTATGTGGGCTATTGCAGCCTTGCAGGCTGTGTGGTAAGAGCCAAATTCTTTAGGATTATCCAAATCTTTTTGCGATGAACAAAAATCCTCATAAGAT